>CAMPIY010000045.1 GCA_946886645.1 uncultured Sphingomonas sp. | reverse complement strand
GCGATTGCCGCGATCGACCTTCATTGCCTGACCCTTGCCGCGATCGTCGTGGCGGACCTGGTTGTTGCCGCGTCCCTGCGACGGACGATTGTCGCGCTGGACGAATTGCTGGCGCTGCGGGCCGCGCGTGGCGCGGTCGTTTCCGCCGCCCCGGGCGGAACGCTGGGCCTTCTGGCCACCGCCACGATTGCCGCGATCCGCTTTCTGGCCGCCGCCGCGATTGCCGCGGTCGGCTTTCTGACCGCCTCCACCGCCGTGGTTGGCCTTCTGCTGGCCTCCGCCATGTTCCTTTCCACCACCATGACCGCCCTTCTGGGCAGCAACGGGAGCGGTGATCGCCAGCGCGGCCGCGCCGGCGGCGAGCATCCACTTCATCATGGAAAATCTCCTTTCGAACCGACAAAACGGGTCAAAAGGCGCGGCGTTCCGCCGTTTAGGGTGCGTTCATCCCGGCGAGACGAACCGTTGCTATTCGTCGTCGACCCAGTCGGCGCTCATGCGCCGGACAGCCAGAAGCATCAGCAGCGCAGCCACGAGGTAGAATGCCGTACATCCAACCGCCGCATAACGGAGCGATTCCGAGCCGTAGGTCGCCTTGAGAGAATCGGAGATGCCGCCGATCAGCAGCGGACCGACGCCCAGCCCGATCAAATTATTGATCAGCAGGAAGCTGGCCGACGCGGTTGCGCGCATCGGCTGTGGCACCAAATGCTGCACCGCGGTCGTGACGGGTCCAAGCCACAGGATATTCAATGCGTTGGGGATCAGCAGGAGCGGCCAGGCGATCCATAAATTGGGCGCCATCAGCCCTAGCGCGAAAGTCGGCGCGGTGATCAGCCAGGCGATCGCCGGAAGCCGCGCGAACCAGCTTCGATCCTTGCGGCCAAGGCGATCGGCCAGCCAGCCGCCGGCAAAGACCCCCGCGCAGCCACCGATGAGAAGCAGGCTGGCGAGAAAATTGCCCGCCGGAATCAGCTCCATGCCGAAGCTTCGAATAAGCACCGACGGCGTCCACACCGCGAGGCCGTAGCCGCACAAGGAGCTCATCGAGGCGGCGAAAGCCATCAACCAGAACGTCGGTTTGCGCGCGACGGTGGGGAAGACTTGCATCAGCGGAGCCGAGGTGGCGGCCGGTCCGCGCCGTTGCAAATCGCGAACGAAATATTTGACGATCGGGGCGAGGAGGATGCCGGCGATGCCCATGATGAGAAAGGCCGAACGCCAACCGAACCAGGTAGCCAGGTGGGCACCGATGAACGAGCCACCGCCGAGCCCGATGGGGACGCCTAGCGAAAAAATGGCAAGGGCTCGTGCGCGCCTTTCCGGCGGAAAATAATCCGCGATCAGCGCGTAGGAGGGTGCAACGCCACCTGCCTCCCCAACGCCGACGCCGAGGCGGAAGAGGAACAGTTGCCAATATCCTGTGGCCAATCCGCACAACGCCGTGAAACCACTCCACACCGCCAGCGCACCTGCCACCACCCCGCTCCTGCTCGTTCGGTCGGCCAGATAGGCAAGGGGAATGCCGAGCACCGAATAGAGGAGCGCAAAAGCGAGGCCGCCGATCGCCCCGAATTCCGTGTCCGTGAGATGGAGGTCCGCCTTGATAGCAGGGCCGAGGATACCGAGGATCTGCCGATCGAGAAAATTGAGGATATACGCCAGCAGCAGTAGTGCCAGGACGGCATTGGCGCGTGCCGAAGGGACAGCTTGCTGCTCGTTGATCATGCCGCCATCCCTCTCGCCGCTGCCTAGGGTACCGTTCGCAGGAAGTTGCAGATCGCGTCAACAGCCGCCGGCTCGTCCAGTGTCGGGGCATGGCCCACGCCGGGTACTTCGGCAAGCTCGAGTCCCGGCGCCTGGCGTTTCATCCGGTCGGCGATGTCGCGGCTGACGATGTCCGATGTCTCTCCGCGAATGAGCAGTGTCGGGCGGTTGCGGGCGAGCTTGCGAAACAGCAGCCATGCCATGAACGTAACCAGCCGCGACGGCGGCTTGAGAGGACCTGCGATGGCCGGATCATAGTCGAGCTTTGGCCCCGCCCCTTCGTCGCGAAACGTCCGCTCGGCAAACCGCCGCCAATCGTCCGCGCCATAATGAGGGAGGGCGGCCGAGCTGGTTCCGCGAACATAGGCGATCGCATCGTCCCAATCCGTCACGGCGGGCGCTTTGCCTGTGTACTCCAATATCCGGGCGATACCCTCCGGAGCGACGGCCGGACCGACGTCGTTGAGGATGGCGGCAGCGACGGCGTTGGAACGGATCGCCGCCAGGGTCATGGTGATGATGCCGCCCATCGACGTGCCAAGGAACACCGCAGTGGGAATGCCGAGCAGGTCCATCAGCGCCAGGACATCGCGGGCGTAGATTTTGGGATGGTAGTTGGCTGGTTTGGGATCCCGGCCCGACTGCCCCCGCCCCCGAACGTCGGGAACGATCACCCGGCGGCCGCCCACGGCGATGCGCGGAGCGACATCTTCGAAATCCTTCGAATTGCGGGTCAGTCCGTGGAGGCAGATGACCGGGAGCCGATCGCCCTGGCCCGAAGCCGGATAGTCACGCGCATAGAGCGTCAGGCCATCGCCCGACGTCCAGCGCCGCTCCTCATATGTCGCGATTTCCGCCATGCGATGGAAAGGAGGCGGGGCGATCCGAAAAACGCCCCGCCTTCCCCGCTCTAGAGCTTGTAGCCGATGGTGAAGAGGATCTGGCGCGGATTGCCGTAATAGGCGGTCAGCACCCCTTCCTTGCCGAGCGCGGATTCGAGCCCGGGCACACCCCCCGCGGCCCCGGCCGGCGCGCCATTGTTGATATATTCGCCGGTGTAGGGGTTCACGTTCATGAAGTTATAGCCGGCGACGATGTAGCGCTTGTTGGCGAGGTTCTTGCCGTGCAGCCCGACGGTCCAGTGGCCGCCCGGAAGCTCGTAGACCGCGCTGGCATCCCACAGAGTAAAGCCCTTCTGGTCGAGCCCCGGGCTGGCGATCTCGAACTGCTGGCTCTTGCTGCGGTAGCTGACGGTCGAAAGCAGGTTGAGCTTGCCCTCGGCCAGCCGTGTTTCATAGCGAAGCGTTCCGCTGGCAGTCCATTTGGGCGTATTCTGGATCTTGCGGAAATCGGCGAGATTCAGGTCCCGGGTTTCCCCGCCGGGGAAGGGATCAAGGTTTTCATCGACCACCATCGGCACGATGAACTCCTTGAATTTGGCGTCGAGGTAGCCGAGCGACCAGCCGAAGTTCAGCCGCGGACCGCCGGGATTGCCGAACAGCCGGGCATCGCCTTCCCACTCCACGCCCTGGATTCGCGCCTTGCCCGCGTTGCTGGTCAGTCCGCAGAAGCTGGGCAGCCCGTTCGAATCGAGGCAGGGCGTCGATGCCGGGATTTGCATGTCCTTGTAGTTGGCGCGGAACAGCGCGAGGCTGGTGAAGACGCGCTTGTCGAGCAGGCTGGCCTTCCAGCCGATTTCGAAGCTCGTCACTTTTTCCGGCTCGAACGTCATATATTCGAAGGTGTCGTCGGCATCGATGTCGCCGTCGCCGTCGGCATCGAACGCCGATTTAGACTGGCCGCGCGGATCGAATCCGCCGCCTTTGAAGCCCTTCGACCAGCTGGCGTAGATATGATGGTCGTCGTTGGGCTTGAAGCTGACCGACACGCGCGGCGTGAAAGCCTTGTCGGTGCGCTTGCCTTCGAAGTCCGACGTAGGACCGCCGAAGGGCGTTCCCGACCCGCCGAAAATCTCCGCGCCGCCGAACAAATAGGTCTGGCGGAAGACGGTGGCGTGGCGCTTGTCGTTGGTGAAGCGTCCGCCGACCGAGGCCGAGAACTGGTCGCTGAATTCATAGCTGAAGTCGCCGAACACCGCCCAGGTCTTGGTATCGACATGGCCGTCGCTGAAGGCGGTGAGGTCGAAGCCGGGGAAGGAGGTGTAGAGCCGGACGTCGAAGATCGTGTCCGCGTTGGCGTTGAGATAATATGCGCCGACCACGCCCGAGAGCGGCCCCTTGTCGACCTCAAGCTGGAATTCCTGACTGAATTGGTCGTTCTTGTAGATGCCGGGAACGTCGACATCGATCGCGGGCAGCGCGTCGAAGTCGATCGGGGTCTTGCTATGGTCCTTGCGATAGGCGGTGATGGATTTCAGCTTCAATCCGTCGGCTATCTGCAACTGGCCATTGGCGGCGAAGCCCTTGCTGGTCACCTTTTGCTTGGGATCGACGATCCCGCCGAAGCTGTCGAACTCATCGTCGATGACCGGAGCGCCGGACACGAGGCCTTCGATCAGGCGATGGCCGCCGCGCTCGTTGCTCTTGTCCCTGGTATAATCGGCGCTGAGGCGGAGCAGCGCGCTTTCGTCCGCTCCGATTTCAGCAGAAATCCGTCCGGCGAGCACGTCCTTGTTGTAATTGTCCTTGCCGGTCGTGAAATTCTTGCCGAACCCGTCGCGGGTAAGGCGGGCGACCGACGCGCCGACGCGGAACATGTCCGCGATCGGGTAGGAAGCGGTGATCACCCCGTCGAGCTGGCCGTAGGTGCCGACCGTGGCACGCGCGCTGACTTCCGGCCGGTCGGACAGGCGGCGGGTGACATATTTGATCGCGCCACCGATCGTATTGCGGCCGTAGAGCGTGCCTTGCGGACCGCGCAGAACCTCGATCCGCTCCACATCGTAAATGTCGAGCACGGCGCCCTGCGGCCGGTTGAGATAAACATCGTCGAGATAGATTCCGACGCCCTGTTCGAACCCGCCGACCGGGTCCTGCTGGCCGATGCCGCGGATGAAGGCGGTCAGCGTCGAGTTGGTGCCGCGCGACACTTCAAGGGTTACGTTCGGGGTCGTATCGGCGATGTCGGTAATATCGGTCGCGCCCTGCCGCTCCAGCTCCGCGCCGCTGAAGGCGGTGACGGCGATCGGAACATCCAGCAGCGCCTCGTCGCGGCGGCGGGCGGTCACGACGATCGCGCCGGTTTCGACATTGTCGTCGACAATGGCCGAGGCGTCGGATGCAGTCTCGGCCGAAGCAGTTTCCGCGGGCGCCTGTTGGTCCTGAGCCAGTGCGGGCGCGGCAATCATTGCGGTTCCCGCGAGCAGCAGCAAGCGAGCGGTGACGGTGCGGTACGGCATGAAGTTCCTCCCCTATTCGAGAGCCGGCCGGGTGTTCCCGGTCATAGCCTTGATTCGATCCATAATGAAAGTTGAACCGGGTTTCAACTTATGGAATAAAAGAGGCGATGGGGGGAAAGTTGGACAAGCCGGGCAAAGCGGCGCTAGCGAGCGAGTCCATGGCTCCCGCCCCGTCCCCTGCCAGCAAGGGCAAAACCCCGCGGACGGCGCGTGGCGAGAAGACGTTGCGCAAGATTCTCGACGCGGCGCTTGCGGAATTTGGACAGCGCGGCTTCCATGAAAGCTCGATCGTCGGGATCACCGGCCGTGCAAAGGTCGCGCTGGGCACTTTCTACACCTATTTCGATAGCAAGGAGGCCGTCTTCTCGGCGCTGGTCAGCGATATGTCGGGCCAAGTGCGCGACTATGTCTATCCGGTGTTCGAGGGCGCGACCGACGATCTGGATGGCGAGCGGAGGGCGCTGGCGGGCTATCTGCGCTTCGTGCTCGATCATAAAGAGGTCTACCGGATCATCGACGAGGCGGAATTCGTCGACCCGGCCGGATTTCGTACTCACTACGAAACGTCGGCCAACCGCATCGCGGCCCGTTTGAAGGCGGCGACGGAAAAAGGGGAAATCCAGGATTCGGGCGAGCTTGCCAACGAGGTCCGGGCCTGGGCGATCATGGGGATGAACGTCTTTCTGGGCCTGCGTTTCGGCGTGTGGGGCAAGGCCGATCCGGACGAGGTCGCAACCTTAGCCAACGCCATGCTTCGGGACGGGCTGGAGCCCTAAAGCGCCGCAGCCAGTGCCGCGAAGGCGTCGACGTCGTCTTCGTCATGATAAAGGCCGAAACCGATGCGCAGCACGTCGCCGCGAACGTCGGTGACGCAGCCCTTCGCCATGAGCCCGCTGCACCAGCGCGGGGCATGAGGGCTGCGGAAGGCGAGGAAGCGGGCGTGGGCCTTGCCATCGATCGGATTGAGCAGCTCGGCCCCACCGATCGCGGTATCCGCGATGGAATGAAGCAATTGCGATTGCAGATTGGCGACCCGGGCGGCGATACGATTTGTCGAGATTCCATTGTCCTTCAGCATGTGCTGGATCGCATTGAACCGGTAGAGCGCCGAGGGATCGAACGTCGCACCCATGAAGCGCATCGCATCTTTCGAATAGCCGACCATGCCCGGCGGCAAGGTCAGGTCGTCGAACTCGGCGAACCAGCCGGTCAGCGGCGGGCGCGGACCGAAATCGGGCGGGCAATGCATGAAGCCCATGCCTTCGCCCGCCATCGCATATTTATAGCCGCCGCCAAGGACGAAGGCGGACTGAGCAACGGTTTCCAAAATGGGCGATTCGATCGCCATGAAGCTGTGATAGGCGTCGATCACGACCCAGGGGCCGCCGGGCCGGCCGAGCGCGGCGAGGTCGCCCAGCGCGTCGAACGTCCGGCCGCTGTTGAACAGCACATGGCTGACGAGGATCAGGTCGAAGCCGCCCGCGGTTGCCGCTTCCAGGAACCGGGCAGTGAAATCGTCGAACGGTTCGGCGCAGACCCTGGTCAGTTCGATCTCGCCGGATTCGACCCAGCGGGTCATCTGGCGCCGCGCCGAATGGAATTCGCCGTCGCTCATCAGCACCCGTAGAGGCTGATCTTCGCGGCGCGGACATGCGGCGGCCAGCCGGATCAGGAAATCATGGGTGTTCGAGGCGAAAACGATCGCGGACGGGTCGCCGCTGCCAAGCTCCGCCGCGACATTGGCCTGCGCCTCGGGCCAGACCTCGCCCATGACCCGGTCCCATTTGTTGTCGGCGAGACGCGCCGCATCGTCCCAGCATTCGACCTGCCCCTCGTACGAGGCGTCGGGCCAGAGGTGGTGGCTGTGCGCCGCGAAGTGGAGCCGGTCGGGCGCGGCGGACAGGCTCTTCGAGAAGAGCGGTTTGAAACTCAAAGTTCCGTCCTGAGCGACCAAAGCTCGGGGAAGGCGCGCTTGGTGAGGGTCGAAGCGAGATAGGCGACCCCGGCCGAGCCGCCGGTGCCCTTCTTCATGCCGATGATCCGGTCGACGGTCAGCATATGTTTGTGCCGCCAAGCCGCGAGCGAGTCGTCGAGATCGACCAGCTTTTCGGCAAGCTGGTAGAGCCCGAAATATTCGTCGGGGTTGCGGTAGATGGTGAGCCAGGCGTCCCGCAGCCCATTCTCGCCGCCGATCTGCAATCCGGCGCGAACCAGCGCGGCATTGGCCTCATCCCACAGCGACGGTTCCTCGAGCGCGCGCTTCAGGCGCGCATGGCCTTCGGTGCCGCCTTCGTAAAATTCGAGGAAGCGCGGATCCTTGATCCCGAGCCGATATTCCAGTTCGCGGAACTGCGCCGACTGGAAACCGGACGAAGTGCCGAGCACGTCGCGGAAGGCGCTGTAATCGACCGGCGTCAGCGTGGCGAGGACATCCCAGGACAGGGTCATCACCGTCCAGATGCGGCTGACCCGCGACAGCGCCTTATAGGCCTCGGCGAACTTGTCTTCGCGGACGAGGGAGCAGGCGAAGCCGACTTCGTGAAGCATCTGCTTCAGCCACAGCTCTTTTGCCTGGTGGATGATGACGAACAGCATCTCGTCATGCAGCTCGCTGATTGGGTGCTGCGCCGACAGCAGGGTCTCGAGATGGAGATATTCGGCATAGGTCATGCCGGCGGGGGTCGCGGTCATGAGCGAGGCTTAGGGCGACGATTGGGCGGCGACAAGCGCCGCCCCGATTACTGGCGCTGCGAGCCGGGGAGGCCGGGCTGCGAGATGGTCCCGATGTTGCCGAACAGTTCGTCGAAGAAGCTGCGCTGGCGTCCGAGCGTCGGAGTCTTGTCGCCCGAAGGATCGACCTGGGCGATCAATTCCTTGCCGGTCTTGTTGACGGCAACGACGTTGCCCGCCTGGTCGAACTGGACGCGAAGGATGGTCTGTTGCTGGACCTTGGGATCGCGGAACGCGAACTGGGCGGTGTCGCGCGACACATAATACCAGTCGTTGGGATCGAACTGGCCGGTGAAGGTCGGGCGGCCAAGCGTCTTGGCGACCGAATCCTTGTTGTCGACGCCAACCTGGATGCCGTCGGCCAGGGTCTGGTCGATGACGAAACCCTTATGTTCGCGAATCCCCGCGCAGGCGGACAGCGCCAAACCCAGTCCCACCATCACCGCAACACCGCGCTTCGCCATTCAATCTTCCTTCTGCGACCGGCGAGGCCTATCAAGAGCCTGCCGCGGCTCAATATGCGGAGGCGGGCGGCTCACGCAAGTCGCTTCGCCCAAAGGAGAAACGAAGATGCGCTCGATCATGGCAATGCTGCGCCACAAAGGGGCCGATGCCGGAGCGCTTTACGATGCCGTGGTTTCGGAAGCGCGGCGCCCGGCCTGGTACCGCGAGGGCGCGGTCGCCGATTCGATGGACGGGCGATTCGCCGTTCTTTCGAGCCTCACCGCATTGACGATTCTGCGCCTCGAGGACGGGGGCGAGGAGGCCGTGCGGCATTCCGTCGCGCTGACCGAGAGTTTCATCGCCGATATGGACGCGCAAATGCGCGAGGAAGGATTCGGCGATCCGTCGATCGGGAAGCAGGTGCGATCGATGGTCGGCGCCCTGGCGAGCCGGGTCGACCGATGGCGGGAAGCCCGGGCCGGCAATGGCGAGTGGGACGATGCCGTCCGCTTCAGCATCTATCGCGATTCGCTGCCGCCGCTCGAAACCGCCGTCACCTATTCCACCGAAGCGCTTCGCCGGTTCAACGAAGGACTGAGCGGCCAAAGCGACCGCGATGTCATCGAAGGCCGTATCGGGTGAGCGACTTCGAGCAGCGGCTGCCCCTCGACCGGATTCGCGATGGCGACCGGATCGACCTCGCGGCGGACGAGAAAGAATGCAGGACAATCGCGGAGCGCCTGGGCTTGCTGTCGCTGGACCGGCTCGAAGCCCATGCGGTGCTGTCGCGCGACGGTCAGGAAATTCGAGCCCGGGGGCGATTGAAAGCATCGCTCGAACAGGCCTGCGTTGCGACGGGCGAGCCGGTGCCCGAGCATGTCGACGAGCCGTTCGACCTCAAGTTCGTGCCCGCCCCGAGCGGCAATGATCCCGATGAGGAAATCGAACTCGACAGCGGCGAACTGGACACGATTTTCCACGACGGCGCGGCGATCGACCTGGGCCGGGAAATTGCCGACACGCTCGCGCTTTCGATCGACCCCTATCCGCGAAGCGCGGGCGCGGACGTCGCATTGAAAGAGGCCGGCGTGATCAGCGAGGAAGAGGCCGGCCCGTTCGCGGCACTGGCCGCGCTCAAGAGCAAGATGGGCGGCGGCTCCGCTTAGAAGGGAACGTCGTCGTCCAGGTCGGAGTCGAACGCCGCGGGTTGCGGGCGCGACTGCGGCTTCGAACCACCGCCGCCGATCGCCGAGCCGCCGAATCCGCCCGAGCCATATTCGTCGGCGCCGAAGCTGCCGCCGCCGCCGCCTTCGCCGCGCGCGTCGAGCAGCACCAGCTCGCCACGGAATTTCTGAAGGACGATTTCGGTCGTGTAGCGATCGTTGCCGGACTGGTCTTGCCACTTCCGAGTCTGCAGCTGGCCCTCGATGTAGACCTTCGATCCCTTGCGCAGATAGTTTTTCGCGACGCGGCCGAGGTTCTCGTTGAAGATCGCGACCGAGTGCCATTCGGTCCGCTCCTGGCGGTTCCCGTCGCGGTCCTTCCAGTTTTCAGACGTGGCGATGCGAAGGTTCACGACCTCGCCGCCGTTGCTGAAGGTCCGCGATTCGGGGTCCTGCCCCAGGTTGCCGACCAGAATCACCTTATTCACGCCGGCCATGATCTTCTCCTAACCCAATCCGAACGCGACCGCCGTCCAATAAGTAATTCCGGCCGCCGCATATGCCAAAACGAACAGGTAGCTAATCATGAACAGCGGCCACTTCCACCCGTTTGTTTCACGCCGGGTGACGGCGATGGTCGAGATGCATTGCGGGGCGAAGACGAACCAGGCGAGGAAGGCCAGCGCGGTGGCGATGCTCCAGCGCCCGGCGAGGCGCTGCTCGAGCGTTTGAATCCCCTGATCGTTTTCGGCGTCGAGCGAATAGACGGTGCCGATCGCCGCCACCGCCACTTCGCGCGCGGCCATGGCGGGGAGCAGCGCGAGGCTGATGTCCTTGTTGAAGCCGATCGGCGCGACAACCGTGTGGATTCCGTCGGCGATGTGACCGGCGATGGACACATCCGACTGTTTCTGGCCCGGCCCGGCCTGGGGGAAGCTGGCGAGCGCCCACAATATGATGGTGGTGAACAGGATGATCGTGCCGGCGCGCTTCAGGAAGATCATCGCCCGCTGCCACAGGCCGATGGCGACGTCGGCGAGA
>CAMPIY010000044.1 GCA_946886645.1 uncultured Sphingomonas sp. | reverse complement strand
GCCGCCGCCCACATGTCCCTTCATCTAAACCGACAATGTCAAAGAGCCGACGCGCCTCTGCCCCCGGTTCATTTGGTTCCGGGTGTCGTTTGCCGACTGGTAGAGACACGAACACGGTGGCGGTCCGAACCGGCCGCCGCCGCTGCTGTGAGGGGGCATATATGGAGGAGGCTCCGGAGCGTCAACCGCCTTTTTCAAAATTTCCGGAACCAAAGCGTCACAAGATTGAAATTTCCCGGAAATCCGTCGGTTGCGACCCGGTCATGCGGTCTGGATGTAAGTTCGCATCGCCTCGGCTTCGGCCTCGATCCGCTCAATTCTATGCTTCACCAGGTCGCCGATCGAGACGATTCCCCGAATCTCGCCCGATTCAACGACCGGCAGGTGCCGCATCCGCCGCTTGGTCATGGTCGCCAGCGCGGCGAGGATTGGCGTGCCACTGTCGACGGTTTCCACCGGCGAGCTCATCACCCGGTCGATCGGCCAATCCAGGACGCCGCCGCCATGGTCGCCGATGCAACGGACGAGGTCGCGTTCCGAGAAGATGCCGCAAATTGCACCGTCATCGATTACCGGTACGGCGCCGATGCGCTTTTCAGCGAGCAGGGTCACGGCATCACGGACCGAAGTTCCGGCCGGCACCGTCGCGACTTCGCTGCCCTTGGTTGAGAGGATTGCCGAGATGGTCATGGGCGCCTCCGTGCGGACTGGCTCCTTATATAGGGGCTGGCACGTTGAAAGTCTCGTGTCACGGCGTCAAAGGGTGGGCCGACCGCCGGCCCGTTCCGGCTATAGGAAAGGCAAGCATGACTCTCGACCATAGGAATCCGGTTCTGCGCGTCGTGCCCGGACCCAGCGACATCAACGCCAACGGCCATATCTTCGGAGGCTGGGTGTTGAGCCAGATGGATATTGCCGCCGGCATCATCGCCTCCCGCCGGGCGGGCGGTTCGGTCGCGACCATCGCGATCGACAAGATGGAATTCATCGCCCCCATTCACCTGCGCGATGTCATCAGCGTTTTCGCGGAGGTCGAGCGGGTGGGACGCACGTCGATGGGAATCCGGATCGAGGTCATCGCCACCCGCGACCGCGGCGCGACCGATATCAAGGTCACCGAAGCACTGTTCACCTTCGTCGCACTGGACGAAAAGAACCGCCCGAGGCCGGTCGACCAGGCCTGAACAAAGAAGGCCGCCCGCTTGCGCGGACGGCCTTCTCGCTACGCTACTCGTTCCAGCCGCCCCGTTCTAGAACTCCAGCTGCGCGCGAACGGCGGCGGTATCGACGCCGTACTTGCGACGCGCATTCAGCGGCCCGTCCGGATCGGCCGTGGCGGCGCGAGGGCCGCCCGTGATGTCGACATGGCCGTACTGGGCCATGAAGCGGAGGTAATCCATCGGGTTCCAGATAACGCTGAACTGGTAGCCAAGCTGCTTGCCGCCGTTGACGAAGGCCGAGCTCGACCCCGACGGGTAGCCTGCCGTGACGGCCGTGCCGCCGACCTTGTCGGTCAGGTTGAGATAGTCGAGGCGGGCGTTCAGCTGGATCGCGCCCCAGCCGCCCTGGTCGAACGGCTTCAGCACCTTGGTCCGGTCCCACTTGCCGCCCTTGTAGCCGCGGCTTTCGCCCGTGAGATAATAGCCAAGCTCGGCATAGCCGCCCTCGAACGACGGGTCCTCATTGTAGCGGTTGCCGGTGATGATGTCGTTCGGCTCGGTCAATACCTTCGACGGGTCGAAGCCGCGAACCCACAATTTCTGCACTTCGGCCGCGAAATGGAAGCTCTTCATCACGCCGCCAAGCTCGATGCCGGCGCTGAAATCGCCGTCCGAAGCGATCGTCCCGGTATCGATGAAGCGTTGGTCGGTAACCTGGGTCAGCGGACGGGAGCGATACTGCGCGCCCTGCGCATCGCGGTTGTTCTTGCGGTAGTGGGCGCTGGCGCCGAGGTGGATGAAGCCGTTCGACAGCTTTGGCGTGAAGGTGCCGCGGATGCCGGCTTCCCAGCTGGTGCGGTTGAACACGTCGTCGTTGATCTTGCCGCTGAAGACGCCGGCCGAAAGCGTATATTTGTCGGCCGCCTTGTCGGCGAGGCTGAGGCCGACGCCGAGGCGCCGCTCATAAGCGAACGCGTCGGTGAAGCTTGCCCGCTCCAGCATCGAACCGAGGCGTGACGAGGTCACGGTCTCAAGGCTGGAATAGGGGTAGAAGTTGCCGACGCTGACCGTCAGCGGGCTGTCCTTGAAGTCATAACTGAGGAGGATGTCCTCATAATCGACCTTGCCCTGGGCGAAGTTGAATTCGGCCTTGTACTTGAAGCCGCCGGGCAGGCTGCCCTCGACGCCGAACACCAGGCGGCGGGCACGGGTGCTCCAGCCAAGGTTGTTGTAGTTGAGGCCGCCGACGGTGCCGTTGCGCTCCTCGCCATCGGGGAAGCCGACATAGCCGGCATCGAACTGCATGAAGCCCTTGGGCTTGAAGGTGAAGCCGGCATCCTTGTCACCTAGCTCGGGCGCTCCTTTCCACGAGGGGGTCGCCTTGGCCTGGTTGGCCTGGATCTGGGCGATCGATTCCTGCAGCGCCTCGACCTGGGCCTGGAGCAGCTCGATTTTCGCCTGGGCGTCGTCGAGATCCTGTGCGCCGGCAATTGCAGCATCGGCGGTGGCGTCTGACGTGTCGGGCTGCGGTTCGGCCTCTTGCGCCAGAGCGCCGGTGCTGAGAACCAGGGCGCTGCCGGCCAGCAGCGCGCGAACGATGGTGGTACGCTTCATTATGTCTTCCCTTCCCCCCGGCTCACACTGGGTGAGGCGGTGCGCGCCGCCCCAGTGGATGGCGCGCATTGCAGTTTCGTGACTCTGTTTACTTCAATTCGGCGAACTTGACCGGAGTCAGGTTGCGCGCGGCAAGCTGGGCACGGGCCCGGACCGGCGCCGGAGCGGCGACCAGGCCGCCCGAAAGCATGTAGCCCTTGGGGCCGATCGCGCTTTCCTTGGTCATCTCGGCAACGAAGGCGCGGATCGCCGGGATTGCCCGGACGTGCGCATTCTTGACGTAGATGTAGAGCGGGCGGGCGCCCGGATATTTGAAGGTCGAGATGGTCTGATAGGTCGGGGCGATACCGTTGATGGTGACGCCCTTCACCTTGTTCGCATTCTCTTCGAGAAAGCTGTAGCCGAAGATGCCGAGCGTGCCCGGGTTGGCGGCCAACTTCTGGACGATGAGGTTATCGTTCTCGCCCGCCTCGATATAGGCTCCGTCGGTGCGGATGCCCGTGCAGATCGCCTTGAACTTGGCTTCATCCGTTTTCTTGAGAGCGGCGACCGAGGCATTGGCTTCGCACGGCGGAGTCATGAGGAGTTCGCCCAGTGCGTCGCGGGTGCCCGACGTGGTCGGCGGACCGTAGACGCGGATGGGAAGCGCCGGCAGGCGCGGATTCACGTCCTTCCAGGTCTTAGCCTTGTTCGGCTTGCCGAACGGCGTCTTGGCGATCGCGAGATAAAGGTCGCGCTGAGTGATGCCGTTGATCGGCGTGCCGCGAGCAGTGGCTAGCGCCACGCCGTCGAGGCCGATCTGAATTTCGGTGACGTCCTTCACACCGTTGCCGGCGCATAGCTTGGCTTCCGACGCCTTCATCCGGCGCGAAGCGTTGCTGATATCGGGGAAGCGCTCGCCGACGCCGGAGCAGAACAGCTTGAAGCCGGCGCCTGTGCCGGTCGATTCGATAATCGGCGTACCGAGGCGCGGATTGGCGCGAGCGACCCGCTCCGCCGCCATCTTGGCGAACGGATAGACGGTCGAGCTGCCGACCGCGCGCATGCTGCGCGCATCGGCCATGCCGGAAATGGAAAGCGCTGCCGCGGCCGTGGCGGCATAGATGAAAGCCTTGGAAGTCATTGCTTGTGGTCCCTTTGAGCGGAGCATCCCTCGCCCGCCGACGGGAAAGGGACTATTCGCCAAGGGCGACGCGCTCGTGACGCAAGCGTTTCAGTTTCGTGACGCCGGAATCAGAAAGGGCGGCAGGATCGCTCCCACCGCCCTTCCTTGTTCGAGATCGCCGCTTCAGGCCGCGGGCGCGATATCGTCGTCCTCGGCCTTGGGCTTGCGGGCTGCCCGGCGGCGCGGCTTCGGAGCTTCCTCCTCGCCCTCGTCGTCGCTGGCGCCAATTGAAGGAGGCAGGACGCCGAGCGAAATCCGCTCCTCGCCTTCGTCTTCCTCGTCGCGGCGGGCGCCATTGGCGCGTCCTTCGCGCTGCGGGCGGTCCTGGCGCTCGAACCGCTCGCGGCGGGGCTCGCGGTCGCGGCGGGGACGCTGGCGAACCTCGGTCTCGCCGTCCTCGTCGCCGTCTTCGGACTCGGCGGCCATTTCCTCATTGCCCTCAACCTCGTCCTCATCGTCTTCACGACGCGGGCGGCGTTGCGCCTGCTGCTCCTCGAAGCGCGAACGGCTGTCCTCGAGCACGCGGAAATAATGGTCGGCGTACTGGAGATAATATTCGGTCTGGACCCGGTCGCCGGCAAGCTGGGCGTCGCGCGCCAGGCTCTTGTATTTTTCGAGCAGCTGGGCGGCGTTGCCGCGCTGGCGATTATCACGGGCGTTTCCGGCATTGCCGGGCATTCCCTGCGGACGCTGTCCGCCGCGGCCACGACGACGGCCGCCCTGACGATTGTTGATCAAATGTAAGTTCCCTGTCGCACTGGCGCCGGTCGAGCCGGTCGCCAAAATCTTCCTTCCATCGGAAGTGTGGTCCCCGTCCGAGAGACCGGCCCGCGTCCATGACGCAAGTCGACCCTTCCCTGCCGTCAAACGCTAGTCAGCGAGAGCGCGGCCATGTCATCGGGGGTCGGCGGCGGGGCGCATCAACTTTCGTGGGAGCGGCCCGTCCCTGTGTCCCGATGTAATGGCCAAGCCAGCAGATTCCAAGCCTTTTCGGTTTAACTCTTGATAATCAGCGCGCGGGGCCGGCCGCCCAGGTCATGAGCGACGACGGGTTTGAGCCCTTCTGCCTCGAACAGCCTGGCGGCGCTTTCTTCCTGGTCGAACCCGATTTCGATGGCCGCGAGGCCGCCCGGCGCAAGCAGCCTTCCAACCTGGGGCGCGAGGCGGCGGTAGTCATCGAGGCCTTCGCTTCCGGCGTAAAGCGCTTCGGCCGGCTCGTACTCCGCCACGCCGGGTCCGGTTTCGGCGCCCTCCGCCACATAGGGAGGGTTGCAGAGCAGCAGGTCGAACGAGGCTTCGATGCCCTCAGCCCAATTGCCGACGCGGAAGGTGGCGCGGTCGGCCATGCCCAGCCGCTCCGCATTGCGCCTCGCATAGTAGAGCGCCTCGTCCGAAGAATCGATGCCAAGCCCGATTGCCTTGGGCCATTCGTCGAGGGCTGCAAGCAACAAGGTGCCCGGCCCGGTGCCAAGATCCAGGACCCTTTCCGGCCCGGGTGAACCGGCAAAATATTCAACCGCGGCGACGATGAGGGTTTCACTATCGGGCCGCGGCACCAGGGCGCCCGGTCCGACCGCCAGGTCGATCGTCCAAAAGGCCTTTTGCCCGGTCAAATAGGCCACCGGCTCGCCCTTGGCGCGCCGTTCTATGAACTCGAAGAAGGCATCGGGCGCCTGCCCGTTCGGATTCTGAAGAAGCAGCCGATCACGAGTGATGGTCAGCGCGGCTGCCATCAGCAGTTCCGCGTCGAGGCGCGGCGTGTCGCTGGTCTTGCTAAGCTGCCCGGTCGCCCGCGACAGCGCACGGGAGATCGCGGTCACGCCTCTTCGAGCCCCGCCAGCCGCTCGGCCTCGTCCTCGGCGATCAGCGCCTCGGTCAGTTCCGCCAGCCCCGGCCCCTCGAGGATCGCGTCGAGCTTGTGCAGCGTCAGGTTGATTCGGTGATCGGTCACGCGCCCCTGCGGGAAATTATAGGTGCGGATTCGCTCCGACCGGTCGCCCGATCCGACCATCGATTTGCGCGCGCCTGCGCGTTCGCTGGCGAGCCGCTCGCGTTCAAGTTCGAACAGGCGGGTGCGCAACACCTTCAGTGCCTTGGCCTTGTTCTTGTGCTGCGACTTTTCATCCTGCTGGATAACGACCAGGCCGGTCGGCAGGTGGGTAATGCGAACCGCGCTGTCGGTCGTGTTCACCGACTGGCCGCCCGGTCCCGACGAGCGATAGACGTCGATGCGGAGGTCCTTGTCATCGATGTGGACGTCGACCTCTTCGGCCTCGGGCAGCACCGCCACCGTCGCCGCCGAAGTGTGGATTCGCCCGCCGCTTTCGGTGGCAGGAACGCGCTGGACGCGGTGGACGCCGCTTTCGAACTTCAGCTTGGCGAAGACGCCCGCGCCGTTGATCGAGGCGACCGCTTCCTTGTAGCCACCGACGTCGGAGGCGGAGGCGCTGATCAGTTCAAACTTCCAGCCCTGCTCCTCGGCGAAGCGCTGGTACATGCGCAGCAGGTCGCCGGCGAATAGAGCGGCTTCGTCGCCGCCGGTCCCGGCGCGGACTTCGAGCATTGCGGCACGCTCGTCAGCCGCATCCTTGGGAAGAAGGATAATCGCCAGCGCCCGCTCCGCCTGGGGCAGCTTCTCGCGAATCTCGTCCGCTTCGTGGACGGCCAGTTCCCGCAACTCCGCCTCGGCGCTCGAATCTGCGGCGAGGCCGGTCAGAACCTCAAGTTCGGCGCGCAACCGGCGAACCTCACGCGCCGCCGCAGCGACAGGCTCGATCTGCGCATATTCCTTCGACAGCCGGACGAAATCCTCCGGCGCGAGATTCGGAGCCGCCATCGCCTCGGCGAGGTCGTGCTTCTTCGTTTCGATTGAAACGATCCGGTCGAGCGAGATGGTTTTCACGCGAGCAATGCCTCCGCCCGAGGCTCATCATTGGACTTCACCCGCCGGGTAACCTCGCCATCCGCCAAGCCCAGCACGACGATTTCACGAGCACCCTTTTTCACGGCTCGATCATAGCGTTTGCGCGGCGATCCCGTCGCAACAATCTCCACAGACAGGCCAGCCGAACGCAGGCGGGACGCGGCAGACCATGCCGAAGCCATCGCTGCATCGTCCTCGACCACAACGGCGACATCAATTGCGTCCGGTCGCAACTCGCCAACCATCATCGCCAGCCGCTCGATGCCCGCCGCCCAACCGACCGCAGGCGTGTGCGCGCCGCCGAGCTGCTCGATCAGCCCGTCGTAGCGACCGCCGGCGATGACCGTGCCCTGTGCGCCGAGCTGGTCGGTGACGAATTCGAAGGCGGTGTGCCGGTAATAGTCGATGCCGCGCACCAGGTGCGGATCGAGCTCATAGCCGACGCCTGCCGCCTCCAGCCCTTCGCGAACCTTGCCGAAGAAATCCTCGGCCTCCGTCGTCAGCTTCATCGCCGGCGCCTGATCGACAAAAGGCCGGTCGCGCGGATCCTTGCTGTCGAGGATGCGCAGCGGATTCTTGTCGAGCCGTTCCTGGCTGTCTTCGGACAATTCGCTGCGATGCGCCGAGAAATGTTCGATGAGCCTCGCGCGCCACGCTTCGCGGCTCTCGCCGTCGCCCAACGTGTTGAGCTTGAGCGTCACTCCGCCGATGCCGAGCTCGGCCAGCAACTGTGAACCGAACGCCAGCAACTCGACATCCGCCTGCGGCTCGGCCGCGCCGATGATTTCGGCGTCGAGCTGGTGGAACTGGCGATAGCGGCCTTTCTGTGGCCGTTCATAGCGGAAGGCGGGGCCATGCGTCGCAACCTTCAGCGGCGCGAACTGCTGCCAGCCTTCGCTCAAATAAGCGCGGCAGATGCCGGCGGTGAATTCGGGACGGAGCGTGACGCTGTCGCCGCCACGGTCGTCGAACGAATACATTTCCTTCGACACGACATCGGTCGTCTCGCCCATCGTCCGGGCGAACACTGCGGTGGACTCCAAGACCGGGACCTCGACCCGCTTGAACCCGTACAGCCGCCGGACGCGGTCGAACGCGTCCGTCACGGCGTGCATGCGATCGGCCTCCTCCCCAAGGAGGCTCTGCATGCCGCGGATCGGCTGAGGGGTCTGAGATTTCGACATACGGATGGGCCAGCCCCTAGCGTGGGGATTTTGCGAACGCTAGCCATGGCACCCATGTCAGGTCTCCGCCGCGCGCTCGCGCTCAGTCTCGCCCTCCCCTTCATGCTCGCCGCCAATACGGCGCCGCAGCCTTTGCCGATCGTCGATACGATCCCGGCCGCGCGCGATGTGCCTTATCCCGGCACGATCAAGCTGGAGGTCGACGCCACCGACAATGCGAGGGCAATCTTCACGGTGCGGGAGACGATTCCGGTCGCGGGTCCCGGGCCGATGACCCTGCTATTCCCGAAATGGCTGCCCGGCGCGCACGGCCCCGACGCCACCTCCGACAAACTCGCGGGTCTTGAGATTTACGCCAACGGCCAGAAGATCGCCTGGACGCGCGATCCGGTCGAAACCAGCGGTTTCCATTTCGACGTGCCCGCGGGTGCGACGTCGATCGAGGCGCGCTTCCGCTATCTCTCCGCGACTGCGCCCAACCAGGGCCGCACGGTTTTCACGCCGGACATGGTCAATGTGCAGTGGGAAGCAGTGTCGCTTTACCCCGCCGGCTATTACACGCGGCAGATTCCCGTCGAGGCCTCGCTGAAGCTTCCGGCCGGATGGCAGGCCGCGACCGCGCTTCGCCCGGCGGGCCCCGCGCCGGCCGGCGGCAACGTCTTCAACTATGGCACGGTCAACTACGAAGTGCTGGTGGATTCGCCGGTGATCGCCGGACGCTATTTCCGCAAGGACGACCTTGGGCAGGGCGTGACGCTCAACAGCATCGCGGACAGCAACAAGGAGCTTGCGATCCCGGCCGATGTGCTGGCCAAGCACCGCAAGATGGTCGAGCAGTCGATCAAGACCTTCGGCTCCCGCCACTTCGATCATTATGATTTCCTGAACGCGGTCAGCGACAAGCTCGGCGGAATCGGGCTGGAGCATCATCGCTCGACCGAGATCACCACCGATCCCGGCTATTATATCGAATATGACGACCATCTGTTCGACCGGAACGTGTTCGCGCACGAATTCACGCATAGCTGGAACGGCAAGTTCCGCCGCCCGGCCGACCAGGTCGTTCCCGACTACAGCACGCCGCTGCGCAACAGCCTGCTCTGGGTCTATGAAGGCCAGACCCAATTCTGGGGCAATGTCCTGGAAGCGCGTTCGGGAATGAGCAGCAAGGAGGACGTGCTGCAGAAGATCGCGATCGCCGCGGCCAATCTCGACAACCAGCCGGGGCGGCAATGGCGTGCGCTGCTCGACACCACCAACGACCCGATCATCCAGAACCGCCGTCCCGAACCCTGGGGCAGCTACATGCGTAACGAGGATTATTACAACGAGGGCATGCTGATCTGGACCGAGGTCGATGCCATCATCCGCCAGGGAACAGCCAACAAGCGCGGGATCGACGATTTCGCCCGCGCCTTCTTCGGGGTGAACGACGGCGATTGGGGCGAACTTCCCTACACTCGGCAGGACGTTATCGCGACGTTGAACGGCATCTATCCATACGACTGGGCGAGCTTTTTCCACGAGCGCGTGGATACGCCCAGCGCACGTGCGCCGCTGGGCGGGTTCACCCGCTCGGGCTACGAGCTGCGCTACACCGACGAGCCGACCAATGCCTACAAGACGCGGATGAAGCTGCTCGAGGGCGGGGCGGATTTCTTTTATTCGCTCGGCTTCAACGTGGGGAAGGACAAGAAACTCACCACGGTGCTGTGGGATTCGCCGGCGTTCCAGGCGTCGCTCAGGATCGGCGACGAGTTGATCGCGGTCGGCGACAAGGCTTATTCGAACGATGCGCTGACCGACGCGGTCAAGGCCAAGGCCCCGGTCCGGCTGATCGTGAAGCGGGACGATGAGGTGAAGGTCGTGACGCTCAACTATACGGGCGGCCTGCGCTACCCGCGCTTCGTCAAGGTCGGAAAGGGCGACGGGCCGCTCGACCTTCTGCTTCAGCCCCGCTGATCGCATTGGGCTTGCCCTTGGCGCACCAGCGTCTAAGGGCAGCGCCATCATGAATATCGACCTGATTCCCGCGGGCAGCGATCTCCCGCATAGCGTCAACGTGCTCATCGAAGTGCCCATCGGCGGCGAGCCCGTGAAATATGAGTTCGACAAGAAGAGCGGCGCTATCTTCGTCGACCGCATCCTGCACACGCCGATGCGCTATCCGTGCAACTACGGCTTCATCCCGCAGACCCTATGCGGCGACGGCGATCCGCTCGACTGCCTGGTGATGACTCGCTGGACGCTGATGCCGGGCACGGTCACTGCGGCGCGCCCGGTGGGCGTCCTCTTCCTGGAAGACGAGGCCGGCGGCGACGAGAAAATTCTCGCCGTGCCGACGACCAAAATCTCGCCCTATTACAAGGATGTCGAGAACTACACCGACCTGCCGCCCATCGTCGTCGAGCAGATCGAGCATTTCTTCACCCACTACAAAGACCTGGAAGCCGAAAAGTGGGTGCGCGTCGGCAAGTGGGGCGATGCCGAGGCCGCGCGCCAGGTCATTCTCGACTCCCTCG
>CAMPIY010000043.1 GCA_946886645.1 uncultured Sphingomonas sp. | reverse complement strand
CGCGACATGGTCGAGGGCGCGCTCGACACGTCCGAGGAAGTCGCGCCGCTCAGCCAGATCGAGCGGGCGGAAAGCGAGCTCTACCGCGTCGCCGAAGAAGGCGGCAACGAGGGCAAGGTCAAGAGCTTCGGCGAGGCGAGCATCCTTGCCGTCAAGCAGGCCGAGAAGGCGCTCAACAGCGGCGGGCATTTGTCTGGCGTGACTACCGGCCTGGAGGGAGTGAACACGAAGGTCGGCGGCCTTCACAAGAGCGACCTGGTCATCCTCGCGGGACGCCCGGGCATGGGCAAGACCTCGCTCGCGACCAACATGGCCTTCGCCGCCGCGCAGCGCTTCGTCCGCGACCAGGAGGACGGGATCGAGAAGGAGAAATCGGCTGGGGCGGCCGTTGCCTTCTTCAGCCTGGAAATGTCGGCCGACCAACTCGCCACCCGTATCCTCGCCGAACAGTCGGGCATCTCATCCGAGAACCTCCGGATGGGCAAGATCAGCCAGCAGGAATTCCGGAACCTGGCCCGCGCGTCGGGCGAGCTCAGCAATCTTCCGCTCTACATCGACGATACGCCCGGCCTGACCATCGCCGCGCTCCGCGCTCGCGCCCGCCGGTTGAAGCGGCAGAAGGGCATCGGGATGATCGTCGTCGACTATCTCCAGCTGCTCCAGGGCAGCGGTAAAGGCAGCGCCGGCGACAATCGCGTCCAGGAGATTTCCGAGATCAGCCGCGGCTTGAAGCAGCTCGCCAAGGAACTGGACCTGCCCGTTCTGGCGCTGTCGCAGCTCAGCCGCGCGGTCGAGCAGCGCGAGGATAAAAGGCCGCAGCTGTCCGACCTTCGCGAGTCCGGCTCGATCGAGCAGGACGCCGACATGGTCTGGTTCGTCTTCCGCCCGGACTATTATGTGGCCGCCAAGCAGCCGTCGGAAGATCACCCCGACTTCGCCGCCTGGCAGGAAGAAATGTCGCGGGTCTACGGCACCGCAGAACTGCTGGTTGCCAAGCAGCGCCACGGTGCCACCGGCAAGGTCCGCATGCGCTTCGACAGCCGCATCACCAAGTTCAGCGACGCGGCCGACGACGCATATCTTCCGGAGATGCGGAGCTAGGCCTTCTCGGCGACGCTAATATCGCGAAGGCCCTCTGAAATCACCGCACGAGTTGATTCCGCTTCGACGCTTGTAACCGGATAGGCGCTGTAGTCGGCTGCATAGAACGCGCTCGGCCGATGGTTTCCGCTGAGCCCAATCCCGCCGAAAGGAGCATTGGACGGGGCGCCGTTGGTCGGCTTGTTCCAGTTGATCACGCCGGCGCGGACATTGGCCCAGAAGCGGTCGTAAAGCTTGGGGTCCTTGGTCAACACGCTGGCCGCCAAGCCGAACCGCGTATTGTTGGCCTCGTCGATCGCTTCGTCGAAATCCCTGACGCGAATGAGTTGGAGGACCGGGCCGAACAGCTCTTCGTCCGGGCGGTCCTTGACATCGGTTACGTCGATCAGGGACGGCGTGAGGAAGGGTCGGTCCTCGGACGGGCGATCGAGCCGGCGGATCGGCTTTCCGCCCTTCATCATCAGGCCGACGAACTGTTCCTGGAGGAAATCGGCCGCCGCATTATCGATGACGGGACCCATGAACGGCGCTGGGTCAGCCATGGGCTGGTCGACGATGATCCGGTCCATCAGCTTCACGATTTCCGCGACCAGTTCCTCATGCTTCCCATCCTCGACGATCAGGCGCCGCGCGGCGGTGCAGCGCTGGCCGGCGGAGAGGAAGGCGGACTGGACGATGATCGTCGCAGCGTTCTGGAGATCGGGCGTATTCCACACGATCATCGGGTTGTTGCCGCCCAGCTCGAGCGCCAGGATCTTGTGCGGCGTTTCGGCGAACTGGCGATGAAGCGTCATTCCCGCGCGAGCCGATCCGGTGAATAATAGCCCGTCGATTCCATCCTGGCTGGCGAGCGATCGTCCTTCGTTCGGTCCGCCGATCAGTAGGCGGATGACGCCATCGGGAACCCCCGCCTCGCGGAAACAATCGACCAGATAGGCGCCGGTAGCGGGGGTCTTTTCCGACGGCTTGAACACGACCGCATTGCCCGCGATCAGGGCTGGAACGATGTGCCCGTTGGGCAGGTGAGCGGGGAAATTATAGGGACCGAGCACCGCGAGGACACCATGCGGCTTGTGGCGCACGGCCACCTTGTTCCCCATCGCCGCTTCCAGGCGCCGCGTCGGGGTGCGCTCCAGATAGGCCTCGATCGAGATTTCGACCTTGGCGATGACCGAATTGACCTCGGTCTTCGCCTCCCAGAAGGGCTTGCCGGTTTCGCGTGCGATGAGCTCGGCGAATTCGGTCTCCCGCGCCCGAACGACATTGGCGAAGCGCCGCAGCGTCTCCATCCGATAGGTGACCGAGTGAGCCGCCCATTCCGCCCAGGCAGCGCGCGCGGCGGCGACCTCGGCGGCGGCGTCGCCGACGGGTCCGGACCAGACTTCCGCGCCGGTTGCCGGCTCGGTCGAAACGATCATCTCACTCATGGAAGCTCCAGCACGCGGGCGCGTTCCCACGCCCAAGCGTTCCGGTCAAGTAACGCTGTCCGACGTCATGGCGTCACCGAGGCGGCGCACTGCGGCAATTTTCGCGTCGAATCTGGACCAGTCATCACCTTCCGCGATGGCCGCCCAAATTTCCTCGACCTCCTCGATCAGCATCGAACAGGGAGCCGGGTCGGACCAATAGTCATGGGTGAGCGGCTGCCCCCTTCCTTCAAGCGCGGCGCGCAAATCGTCGAAGGCGGCATCTTGATAGACCTCAGCCAGAGGAATTCGCCCGCCGCGCCAGTCGAAGAAGAAGCGATCGATTCCGACCAGTCGCGACCGGAGCGCCTTGAGCATCGCCGATACCAATGCCCGGTCGCTGGCCTCATCGATCCGCGCAACGCCAAGCCTGGCGATCATGCGGTCCACCAGCGCCGCCTCGAACCGGCCAGGCCAGCTGCCGAGCAAATCCGACAGGACGGTGGCCTCGCCTATCATCGCCAGGCACCCCGCAAGCTGAGCCACATCCCACTGGATTGCTTCAGGCTGGCGGCCGAACGCGTAGAGTCCGGCGTGATCGAAATAGGCTGCCGTGAATTCCTCGTCCCACTCGGGCGCGAACCGCCAGGGGCCATAATCGAAGCTCTCGCCAGTGATGTTGATATTGTCGCTGTTGAGCACGCCGTGGACGAAGCCGGCGGCGATATAGGATGCGGCGAGCGTCGCCGTTGCCGAGCAGACCAGGTCGAACAGGCGCGCTGCGTTCTCCGCATCGTCCGTCGCCGGTTGCTCCCCGTAGAGGTGCTCCAGGCAATATCGGGTCAGCTTGGCGATATTCTCCGGCTGCTCGAAAAAGGCGAAACGCTGGAAATTGCCGATCCGGATATGGCCGTGGCTTAGGCGCGTCAGCACTGAAGAACGGGTCGGGGAAGGCTCGTCGCCGCGCCAAAGCTCTTCGCCGGTCTCGAACAGCGCAAAGCTCTTCGACGTATTGACACCCAGCGCCTCCAGCATCTCGGTCGCCAACACTTCGCGAATGCCGCCCTTCAGCGTCAGCCGCCCGTCGCCGCTCCGGCTATACGGCGTCTGTCCACTTCCCTTAGTCCCTAGGTCCAGCAATCGCCCGCGCTCATCGCGAATCTGCGCGAACAGGAAGCCGCGCCCGTCGCCGATCTCCGGGTTGTATTGGCGGAACTGGTGGCCATGATAGCGTAGCGCCAGCGGCTCCGGCAGGTTGTCGGGCAGCGGGTCGAACCGGGCGAAATGCCGCTCCCAGTCGACCTCGCCGAGCCCAATCCGCTCCGCCCAGCGCCGGTTGAGGAAGCGCGGTATGGCTTTGGGAAAATCGGCGGGCTTAACCGCGTCGTAGAAAGCGTCGCCAAGCTCCAGGATTGGCGGTTTTCCGGTTGCGGGTTGCGACCTTCCCATTTGCCCGCGATAGGGGAGGAGCAACTTGGGGGAAAGCATCCAGATGACGACATGGACCGACCGCTACTGGTACAGCGCGGAGGGGCTGCGTCTTCATTATCGCGATTATGAGGGGCCACTCGACAAGCCGCCGATCCTCTGCATTCCCGGGCTCACGCGCAACGCCCGCGACTTCGAACCGGTGGCGGAGCGCTACGCCGGCGATTGGCGGGTCATTGCCGTCGACCTGCGCGGACGCGGGGAGAGCGAGCACGACCCCGACAACCGCCACTATGCGCCGTCCTATTACGTCGCCGACATCCTCAAGCTGCTCGACCAGCTTGGGATCGCGGATGCCGTGTTTGTCGGGACATCCCTTGGCGGGATTTGCACGATGGTGCTTGCCTCGACCGATTCCGACCGCATCGCGGGCGCGCTGATCAACGACATCGGGCCGGAAATCGACCCGGCGGGGCTCGACAGGATCGGCACCTATGTCGGCAAGGACGTGCTGTTTGAGTCATGGGAAGATGCCGCCGCGCGCCTTCGCGAGCGGAACGAGGACATGTTTCCCAACTGGACCGACGGGGAATGGCACCGGTTCGTGCGGCGGATCGCCTATGAAGCCGACGACGGCATCCGCTTTCAATACGACATGGGGATCGCCGACAATTTCCGCCTCGCGACCGAAACGCCGTCGTCCGACGCCTGGCCAATGCTGAGAGCGCTTGCCGGCCGGCCGGTTACAATCCTGCGCGGGGACCGGTCGGACCTTTTCTCCCAAGAAGTCGCCGAGCGGATGGTCGCAGAACTGGGCGGCGACGCAGAGCTGGTGATGATCCCCGCCACCGGTCACGCTCCCAGCCTGGAGGAGCCGGAGGCGCTCGCGGCGCTCGACCGCCTGCTGGATCGGGTATCCGCCCGC
The DNA here is from genome assembly GCA_946886645.1 of uncultured Sphingomonas sp. The sequence goes on along the minus strand of CAMPIY010000043.1, from coordinate 5,711 downwards.
GAGGACTAGGCGGCGATCCGCCGAAGCTTATCCAGCGCCGCGGCATCGCCCTCGTCAGGGGCTAGCGTCGCGACGAATTTTCCATTCCGGTCGAGCAGGAAGACCGTCGCGGTATGATCGACGCTATAGCCGCCGCCCGGCGTCGGCGACTTGGCCGAATAGACCCCGTACAGCTTCTTGACCCGCTCGATGTCCGCCGGGCTTCCGGTCAGCCCGATGACCGGCGTGTTGAACAGGCTGGTATAGCGGCCGACGTCTTCCGGCCGGTCGCGCTCGGGATCGACCGTGATGAAGACGATCGAGAAGCCGTCATCGCCCTTGCCCAATTGCCCGCGCAGCTTGGCGAGCCGCGCCAGCGTGGTCGGGCAGACATCGGGGCAGTTGGTGAAGCCGAAGAAGATGGCCGCCGGCTTGCCGTTGAGCTGCGAGCTGTTGAACGGCTTGTCGTCGCTGCCGGTCAGGGTGAACGGCCCGCCGAGCGATTGCATCGGCAGGTCCTGGCCCTGCTCCATGGTCGGGGAAGGCGGGTTCATCGCGAGATAGATGGTGCCGATCGCCGCGATCCCGACGGCGATCCAGAGCAAAGTGCGAAGCCGGCCGAGCATCAGCGGCTCCCCGGCGCGACGACACTGACCGGCACGGCGATGCTGCCGCTCCGCTCAAACCGCATGGTCAGCTGGAATTTGTCGCCGGCCGCCAGCGGAGCCTTCAGCCCCTCCAGCATGATGTGGTTGCCACCGGGTGCCAGCTTCGCCTGAGCGCCGGCAGGAACGTCCAGCGAATGCACCATGCGCATTCGGGCGACGCCATTCTCCGTCCCGCCCTCGTGGATCATCGCCATCGAGGCGCGATCGGTCGCGACGGACAGGAGGCGATCGCCGGTGCCGCCCATATTGTCGATCGTCGCATAGACCGCGCCGCCTTGACCGGGCGCGGTCGCGCGCGCCCAGGCGTCGGCGACCTTGACCTCCGGGCCGGTGGGCTGACTACAGGCGGCGAGGACTGCAATGGCGGAAACGATCAGCAGGCGGCGCAATGATTATACTCCTCTGGGCATCTGGCGCGCGGCCCTAGGGCCGCGTCTTGGGCTCCAATACCGACGGTTCCTGCCAACCTCCACCCAGCGCGAGGAATAGCGATACCAGATTGTCGGAAAGCTGCGCCTCGGACTGTGCCAGGGCCGCATCGGAATCGGCCAAGGACCGCTCCGCGTCGAGCACCACCTGGAAGGAATCGCGGCCCGCCTGATAGCGCAGACGGGCGATGCGCGCCGCTTCTGCGGCATGATCGCGGCCGCGACGAAGCCCCTCGCGTCTATCCAGCTCACGCGCATAACGGGTGAGGGCGCTTTCGGTCTCTTCCAACGCCTTCAGCCAGGTCCCTTCGAACTTGGCTAGCGCCCCTTCCGCACCGGCTTCGGCTTGGACCACACGGGTCCGTCCGACCACGAGGTTGGTCAGCGAAAAGGAGATGAGGGGTCCGACGCTGAAGCGGAAGGAATCACTCGAACCGAGCCTGCCCAGCGACGTCGCAGAGCTGCCGACGGACCCGCCCAGCGTGACGCTTGGATAAAGGCTGGCAACCGCCACTCCAACCCGCGCCGTGGCGGCGGCAAGCTCGCGCTCGGCCTGACGGACGTCGGGACGGCGGGCGAGCAGGGCCGCGCCATCGCCGACCGGGATCGGGCGGGCGAGCGACGGCGAAGTTTCGCACGCCGCGACCTCGCGCGGAAATTCGGCTGGCGGGCGCCCGGTGAGCACGGACAGGCGGAATAACGCCGTCTGCTTTTGCGCCTCCAGCGTCGGAACCGCCGAGCGCACCCGTTCGAGCAGCGCTCCGGCCTGGCCCGTTTCCAGCGCCGTTCCCCGGCCGCCTTCGAACAGGCGGCGGGTCAGGTCGAACGTCTGTTCCTGAATGCGCAGCGTCTCGCGGGCGACGGCGAGCTGGCGACCGGCGCTGCACGCATCGGCATAGGCGCGCGCGGTTTCGGCCGCGATCGTAATGCGGCTGAGATCGAATGCGGCCTGCGCGGCTTCGGCGTCGGCGCGGCTCGCCTGGATCGCGCGGCGGATTCGGCCGAACAGGTCGATCTGGTAGCTGGCGTCAATCCCGACGTCGTAGCTCTCTCCTTCGGTCCCTGCTCCCTGGAAGCCGAGCTGGTCGCCCGACGTGCGGGTATATTTGCCGCTTGCGTTGAGATCGGCCGACGGAAACAGGCCGGATCGCGTTTCGCGCAGCACCGCGCGGGCGCGGCGTAGATTGGCGGCGGCAACCCTGAGATCCGTGTTCTCTGCCAGTGCCTGCTCGACCAGACGGTCGAGGACGGGGTCGTTGAACAGGCTCCACCAGCGTCCCGGGGGTTGTTCGCCGGAGAAAGCGGGCGAATTTGCGCTGACGAACGGTTCCTGGCCGGGCGAACCGGCCTCCGGTGACCGATAGTTTGGCCCCATCATGCAGGCGGAAAGCGCCAACGCGGCGCAGGCTGCGAGTAACCGCTTCATTCCGCCGGCTCCGGATGGCCATGGGCATGAAGCGTGCTGTGCTGAATCGCCTTGGGCATATATCGGTCGAGCGCACGGCAGACGGCGTAGAAGACCGGGGTGAAGATCAGCCCGAAGATGGTCACGCCCAGCATGCCGAACGCGACCGCGGTGCCCATCGCCTGGCGCATCTCGGCGCCAGGGCCGACCGCGATCGCAAGCGGGATCACGCCGAAGATGAAGGCGAAGCTGGTCATCAGGATCGGTCGCAGGCGCGAACGAGCCGCGTGAACCGCGGCATCGAACCGGTTCATCCCCTGGTCGTCCTCCGCCTGCCGCGCGAACTCGACGATCAGGATCGCGTTTTTCGCGGCCAGCGCAATCAGCACGATCAGGCCGATCTGCGTCAGGATATTATTGTCCATCCCGCGGAGGTTGATTCCCGTGATCGCCGCCAGCACGCACATCGGCACGATCAAGATGACCGCCAGCGGCAGGGTCAGCGATTCATATTGCGCCGCCAGCACCATGAAGACGCACAGCACGGCGACCGCGAAAACCAGAGGCGCCGTGTTGCCCGCCTGCTGCTGCTGATAGGCGAGGCCCGTCCACTCGAAGCCAAAACCGGGCGGCAGGTTCTTGGCCGCCAATTGCTCCATCGACTTCAACGAATCGCCCGAAGCCACGCCCTGCGGAGTCTGCCCCTGAAGCTCGGCTGCGGGATAATTATTGTAGCGCGTTACCTGCACCGGTCCGCTGCCATAGCGGAAGGTGGCGACGGCGGAGAGTGGAACCATCTGCCCCGTCGACGAGCGGACCTGCAGCCGGCCGACATCGGCGAGGTCATCGCGCGCGCTCGCTTCGGCCTGGGCGGTGACGCGGAAGGTGCGGCCGAGCAGGTTGAAGTCGTTGACGTAGGTCGATCCGAGATAGGTGCCGAGTGCCTGGTAAACCTGCGACGGCTGGACACCCAGCAATTGCGCCCGGTCGCGGTCGACCTCGGCCTCGATCCGTGGAGAGCCGGTGTTGAACAGCGAGAAGACCTGGGAAACATTGGTATCTTTCTGCGCCGCGCCCATCATCGCGAAGGTCGCGCCCTGCAGAGCCTGGTAACCCGCCCCGCTCCGGTCCTGCAGCATCATCGAGAAGCCGCTGCCGTTGCCGAGGCCGGGGACGGGCGGCGGCGACAGGAAGAAGACCTGCGCATCGTCGACGGCGCCCGCCACGGCGCCGGTGATTGCGCCCGCCAGTTCAGCTGCGGTTTCGCCCTCGCCCTTCCGCTCTTCATGCGGCGCGAGGCGCAGGAACATGATGCCGCTGTTCGAGGCGGGGCTGAAGGTCGAGCCGTCGAGTCCGGCGAAGGCCGCGGTCTCGAGCACCATTGGGTTTTGCGAGACGACCTTCCGGATGCGTCCGACGGCAGCCTCGGTCCGATCGAGCGAAGAGCCGGGCGGAAGCTGGATGACGCCGATCAGGAAGCCCTGGTCCTGGTCCGGAATGAAGCCGGTCGGCGTTGCGTTCAGCCTCCAGACCGTCATGCCCAGCAGCCCGGCATAGATGATCAGCATGACCGTCGAGCGACGGACCAGCTTCGAGGTGAGCGCGCCGTAGTGGCTCGACAGCCAGTCGAAACCACGGTCGAAGCGCGCACCGGCGACGCGGAATGGCCGGGTCCAGCGCCGCCCGCCCTCCTCGCCGGCCTCGATCGGCTTGTGCGGCTTCAGGAGGATCGCGGCCAGCGCCGGCGACAGCGTCAGCGACGTCAGCGTGGAAATTGCCGCTGCTGCTGCGATGGTGACAGCGAACTGGCGGTAGAAAATGCCGGGGATGCCGGAAATCAGCGCCGCCGGGACGAACACCGCCACCAGCACCAGGCCGATCGCGATCAGGGCGCCGGAAATCTCCTGCATCGTCCGGTGCGCCGCCTCGCGCGGCGAGAGGCCTTCGCGAATATGCTTCTCGACCGATTCCACCACCACGATGGCATCGTCGACGACAATGCCGACGGCCAGCACCAGCGCGAACAGCGACAGCGTGTTGATCGAAAAGCCGAGCGCCAGCTGCGCGGCGAATGTGCCGATCAGGGCGACCGGAATCGCGATGATCGGAATGATCGCGGCGCGCCATGTCTGCAGGAAGACCACGATGACGAGCACGACCAGGATGATCGCCTCGATCAGGGTGCGCTCCACCTCGTTGACCGAATCCTGGACATATTCGGTCGGGTTGTAGGGAATCGAATAATGCACGCCCGGCGGGAAATCGTGCGACGCCGCTTCCAGGTCGGCCAGGACTCCGTCTGCCGTGTCGAGCGCGTTGGAACCGGGCAGTTGCTGGATGGCCATGAAGATCGCCGGCCGCTCGTTCGACATGCCGCGGATGCTGTAATCCTGGCTTCCGATCTCGACCCTCGCGACGTCGCGCAGGCGGGTGATGGCGCCGGTTTCGACATCGGTCTTCAACACGACATCGCCGAACTGGTCAGGGTCTGTCAGCCGCCCCTGCACCTGGACGGGAAGCTCGAAGGCTGGCCCGCCGGTCCGGAAGGGAGGCTGGCCGACCGATCCGCCGGCGACTTGGACATTCTGCCCGCGCAAGGCGCCCACAATCTCGTCGGCCGTGAGATTCCGTGCGGCGGCGCGGTCGGGATCGATCCATACGCGCATCGAATAATTGCCGCCGCCAAATACCTGCACCGCACCGACGCCGGGCAGGCGCAGCAGCCGGTCGCGGATCGTCGAATTGGCGTAATTGCCGACATAGTCGATGTCGATCGCTGGGTCGGTCGTGGTCATCGCCGCGACCATCAGGAAGTCGGTTGCCTGCTTGGTCACGGTCACGCCGATTTGGCGCACCTGGTCGGGCAGGCGCGGCTCGGCGAGCGACACACGGTTCTGGACCAGCACCTGGGCCGTATCGATATCGGTTCCCGGCTGGAAGGTGACGGTGATCGTCGTCAGGCCCTGGCTGTTGTTCGAGCGCATGTAGAGCATGCCCTCGGCGCCGTTGATCTCCTGCTCGATCGGCGCGGCGATGGTCTCCGCCATGGTTTCGGCCGAAGCGCCCGGGAAGGCCGCGACCACCGCCACCGACGGCGGCGCGATCTCCGGATATTGGGCAAGCGGCAGGATCGGATAGGAGAAGACGCCCAGCAGAGTGATGAACAGGGCGATCACCGACGCGAAGATCGGCCGGTCGATGAAGAAGCTCGAGAAGTTCATCTTCACGGGC
>CAMPIY010000042.1 GCA_946886645.1 uncultured Sphingomonas sp. | reverse complement strand
TCACGGGCGAGGCCGAACAGAGCGGTCGCATAACGCCCCGCTAAGCTGGCCTGAATGCCGCCGGAATTCTCCACGCGCTCGAAGCTCCAGACAAAGAAATTTTGGCCCCATGCATCGAACGGGGCGCCTCCGGAAAACCGTGCGCCCCTCATGGGTTGGCGCGCCCCTAGCAGGGGGTCGGTTCGGATGCAAGGCGGGTTTCCGCGTTTGGCCGCAAGCCGTGGGAAGCGAGGCAGCGAACGAGGCCTTAAACCGGCTTCATGACCTACAAAATCTCCGGCCTTGAGCCATCGCAATTCAGCCATTTGTTCGGCCTCGGCGACGAGGAGCTCGCCGTTCATGGCGTAGTTCGAATGACGGCGGACAAACGGCCGAGCTTTCCGTGCCGTGTTACACTCGATGATGCCGAGGTCGGCGAGACATTGCTGCTGGTCAATCATGTCTCGCACGATGGTGACAACCCTTATCGCGCCAGCCACGCCATCTTCGTGAGCGAAACGGCGACCGAAGCGGCGGTCTATGAGAACGAAATCCCGCCGGCGCTCGATCGCCGCATTCTATCGCTCCGCGCATTCAATGCCGACGGCATGATGGCTGATGCCGCGTTGGCCCAACCGGGCGAGGCCGACGCGGTGATCCGCAAGCTATTGGCCGACGAAGCCGTCGACCATATCGACGCGCATAATGCGACCCGCGGCTGCTTCGCGGCGCGGGTCGAGCGGAGCTAGATTGCTTTGGTGAAGAAGCGGGTGAAGGGCGTATCGATATATCCGCCAAACGGCCCGCAAGGTTCGAACCTCTCGCGCTCGTAGAGCCTCAAGGCGGCGGCGAATTGTCCGGTCGAGCCCGTCTCGAGGCTCAATCGTGTCATTCCCTCGGAGCGGGCGGCGTCAATCAGCCGATCGAGCAGCGCTTTCCCAACGCCCCGCCCAAGCGCCGCATCCGCCGTCCGCATCGACTTGAGCTCGCCATGGCCCGGCTCAAAACGTTTCAGGGCGCCGCAACCCAGCAGATTGTTACCTTCGCGCAGCGTGAAGAAGCGGATATCGGACGATTTCAGCCGGTCGGCAGGAAGGACATGGCATGCCGAGGGCGGCGATCCCGCCCGCATCTCCTCGAAATGTTGGGTGAGGAGGGCGCGAACGTCGTCAAGGTCGAGTTCGCCCTCGTGAACTGTCCAGCTTCCGCTCATCGCTCACACGCCGCTGTTGCAATGTTGGAATTCATTTGCTCGACCCCCGTTTGGCTCTTTGACATGTGATCGGCGTGACGGGCATCTCCATGGTCACCGTGAACATTTGTGAAGATTCGAGCTTTCTCGCTTTGACCGCAAGACATGGGAAGCGCGACCTAGGCCCGTCACCTATGGTAGGTCCATGCTGATGCGAACAATTGACACGGACGCCGCCTGGGACGCTTTCGAACGGCGCGACCGGAGCTGGGACGGACGAGTGATCGGTGCGGTGAAGACCACCGGCATCTACTGCAAGCCAAGCTGTCCCGCTCGGCGTCCCAAGCGCGAGAATGTGGAATTCTTCCTCGACGGCGAATCCGCTCGCAGCGCGGGTTATCGCGCCTGCATGCGCTGCAAACCCGACGAAGTCGGCCGCGACCGGGAGGCCGTGGCAAAGGCGGTCAGGCTGATCGAGCAGGCGGAAGAGCCGCCGTTGCTGGCCGACCTGGCCGAGGCGGTCGGCTATGCCGAGCATCATTTCCAGCGGATCTTCACTCGCGACATGGGCGTGTCGCCCGCGGCCTATGCCCGTGCCCTTCGCGCACGCCGGGCGGAAGAGCATCTTCAGGAGGACAAGAGCGTGACCGAGGCAATCTATGACGCGGGCTATTCGGCGCCGAGCCGTTTCTATGCCGACGCCAAAGAGCGGATGGGCATGACGCCCTCTGCCTGGCGCGACGGCGGGCGGGGAGTTACCATCCGTTTCGTGACCGCCGACAGCGCGCTGGGCCCCATGTTGATCGCCGCGACCGACAAGGGCATTTGCCGGATGACGTTCGGCGAGGATGAGCGCGCACTGCGGGCGCGCTTTCCCAACGCTGATATTCGTGCCGACGATGGAACTATCTCCCCTTGGGTGAAGCAGGCGCTGGACCAGATCGACCATCCTTCGGCCCATGATCTTCCAATCGACGTCCGTGGAACCGCGTTCCAGGAGAAGGTCTGGCAGGAATTGCGCAAAATCCCGCTTGGCGAGACGCGCAGCTATGCAGACGTCGCCCGCGCCATCGGCGAGCCGGATGCGATGCGCGCGGTTGGGACTGCCAACGGCTCCAACCCCGTCGCCGTGCTGGTTCCCTGCCACCGCGTGATCCGCTCGGACGGCACGCTCGGCGGCTACGGCGGCGGCCTGCCCAACAAGCGCAAGCTGCTGGAAGCCGAGGGTGCCAGCTGGAAGGAACAAGCTTCCCTGGACCTTTAGCGCCTAGTCGCCTTCCTTGCCGCTCTTCCGTTCCGCTTCTTCTTTCGCGATCTCGCTGGCCAAGGCCCGGTAGGCCTCATCGACCTTGTCGGCCCTGATTTGGTCGTAAATGTCGCGCAATGCCTTCGCGCTCTTGGATTCGTGCGGCGAGTGTACCAGCGGCACCAGCACTCTTTGAGCGGCCGAGCCGTTCTTCTCCGCCAGCAACTGGCGAACCACGGCAAGCCGCAGGTCGGCATCATAAGGCGCACGAAGAAATGCCTGCTCCAGGCCGATCACGGCATTCTCCGGGATGGGGCCGCCGGCGCCGAGGTAGGTGAGGTAATTATAATAGAGCGTGCTGGGATAGTCAGGCTCGGCATCGTGCGCCTTTGCCAGCCAGGTCCGCGCAATTGCATAAAATCGAGGATCGTTCCGCCCGCGCTCCAGGTCAATTCGGCCCTTGAACAGGAGGGCAGGGACGCTGTCGGGCTGTATCGCGAGCGCCGCGTCGGCCGCGCGCTCCGCCGCATCCCAATGCCCGGCATCGAATTCTGCCTCGGTAAGCGCCAGCTGGACGGCGAAACTTGTCGGATATTTGGCGGCGACATCGCGGGCGTCGGCGGCGACGTCCTCCGCCTTCTTTCGTGTGACGCCGACCTTCGAGCGAATTTCGATGCGGATTATGGCCTCTTCATCGGGTGCGAGACGGCGCATTGATACCGAAGGCGTATGATAGTTGGCCGGCCGCACGACCGCGCCGGGCAGGTCGCCCTCCAGATAGTTCTTCACGTCGCGTTCCAACTTACCCAAGTCGCCGAACGCCTTCTCCGCCGCATCGCCAGCCTCGGTGCCGGCATTGATCAGTTTCAGATAGGTTTGGAGCTGGCCCTGCCGGTCGGGCGCGAAGGTGAGAAAGTGTGTCAGGAGCCATCCGTAGGTGTAACGGCCATATACATCTTCGAAGTCCGGCTTGTCGGCCGTCTTCAGCATCCTCTGGATCGAATAGTTGAAGAAGCCGGAGAATGCCGATCCCCGGCTTTGAGGCGCATTCCCGAGGTGGAAGCTGCCATCGTCACGGAGATCGATCGTGGAATAGGCCTCGGCGAACCCTTCCCGGTACCAGCTCGGATATGCCGCTGAAAAATAGCGGTACATGAAGTGATGGGCATATTCATGGAATAGAACGGTTTGCGGGTCGAGCGCCGTTCGACGATCGGCGTTCGCAGCGCCCTTTTCGACGCGTTCCGACTTGGCAGGCGTGAATGCGACCGGGCCCGAGTGACGCGGAATATAGAAGCCCGCAACACCCTGGGCCCCCGCGAGGCGACCCATCGTTTCGATGTCGCCGGTGCGGAATACGGCCACTCGGCCCCAGTCGGCCTCGTTCTGGCTTGGCTTGATATTCTGCAAGGATCGCAGCGCCTGGTCGTAGCGCTCGAGCCGTTCGGCGAACGAGCGGGCGTCCTTTGAGTTGCTTTCCGAGTAGACAATGAAATGATCGGTCCGCGCTTCCCACCATTCCGCCATTGCCGCGGATGGTAATAGCAGCGCCGCCAACGCGGCAAAAAATCTGACAAACATCGTCGCGCCAACCCCCCAAATTCCCGGCACATTTTTTAGCTTAGCGAGAGACAGCGGCTCGTCCACAGAATTGCGACCGGGAGGCGATTCGGCTCTTTCGCAGCATCATTTCGCTCTCGGTCGTTTGTCGATTGGCCTCTTGTCCTGCCCCTGCATTCCGAGCAGGCTCGCTGGACAAGAGGGGGATTTATGGAAGCGAACGCCGAACGAATGCCGCTGTGGAGGCGGATTGCCAATTTTCCGCTGGTAGCGCTGGTCATCGCCGTGGCGCTCTTCGTGGGGGCCAACGCGGCGGGTTTGTTGATCGCGAAACTGCTGCCGCCGATGAGCCAGCAGGCGACGCTGATCGCCAAGTCCGCGATCAATATCCTGCTGGTGCTGGCCGTATATAAATTGGCAATCCGCAGGCTGGGCGATCAACCACGTGACGATCTTGCGGCGGCCGGAGCCGCCAAAGGCCTGGGGGCAGGATTGGCGCTCGGCTTCGTCCTGTTTTCGTTCATTGTCGGGCTCGCCGCCTTGTTCGATGTCTACAACATCGTTGGACGCGGCGGCACGAGCGACCTCGTCGCCTCCCTGGTCGGGATGGCGATCATGCCGGCGTTCATGGAGGAGTTGCTGTTCCGCGGAATCCTCTTCCGCTGGATCGAGGCGTTCGGCGGCAGCTGGTTCGCGCTCGCGCTGACCTCGGCCCTGTTCGGGCTGGCCCATTTGATGAACCCCAATGCGACCGCCTTTTCTTCCTTCGCCATCGCGGTGGAGGCGGGGGTTCTGCTCGGCGGCGTCTATATGCTGACGCGCAGCCTGTGGGCGCCGATGGGCCTCCACGCGGCATGGAATTTCACCCAGGGCGAGATTTACGATGTGCCGGTATCCGGAATCGACGCGCATGGCCTGGTCACCGCCCAGATGTCGGGACCCGAGCTTCTCTCCGGGGGCATGTTCGGGCTCGAGGCGTCGGTACTCGCACTGATCCCCGCCACGGCCGTCGGCGTCTGGCTGGTCGTTCGCGCCGTCCGTCAGGGTGAACTGGTTCGCCCGTGGTGGGTCCGGCGGCGCCTGGCGTCGGACGAGATTGTCGACGCCAGCCATGACAGGGATGCAGGCGCTCCCCTCGAAACCGCCTAGCGCGCCGCGATTCCCGCGAGGGAGTCCTAGGTCGCGGCCTTTTTGCCCGCCGCGGCCTTGGCTTGGGCCTCTTCGGCTTTGCGGAACATTTCCTCGACAACCGCCAAAGCGGCTTTCGGATCCTTCGCATCGATCTTGTCGACGATTTCCTGCGCCTTATCGGCCGTTTCCCCGCTGTGCGGGTTGAAGGCGATGGTCGCCAGCCTTTCGCGGGCCTCCTTGGGCTGTCCGTCGCGCAAGAATTGCAAGGCCGACAGCATCCTCAATCCCATGTCCTGGGGAACGAGGCGAGAGGCGTAGTGCAATCCCGCGATCGCGCTGGGAGAGGGCTTGATTCCTTGGCGCCGGTAACTGTCCCAATAATATTTCAGGGCTTCCGGATCCTCCGTGTCGATCTTGTTGGCGGCAACGAACATCGACCTTGCCTTGGTATAGGGTTCCGTCTTGCCCTTGTTGGCCGGGTCTTCAGCCAATGCCCGACCCTTGAAGATCAAGGCTTCGGTCGAGCGAGGGTCGATCGCGAGCGCCCGGTCGGCAGCCGCGATCGACGCTCCATAATGCTGCATGTCGAGCTCGGCTTCGGCCAGGCTTGAAAGCACCAGCGGCTCTTGGGGGTATTGGGCGGCGACGCGCTGGACTTCCTCCAGCACCCGGGCGCCACGCTCCCGGTCGACGCCGACCTTGGATTGCATGCGCGCTTCGATGACGGCTGCTTCGCCCGGCCGCAATTGCCGCATTTCAATTGATTTGGGCGTATATTTCGAGGCTGGAAACCTGGAAAAAGGCAGGGCCGGCTTGCGGTAATAGGATTCGATCTCACCGTTCAGCTTTTGCAGATTTCCGAAAGCCTGTTCGGCTGCCGCACGGCCATCCGTCCCGCTGTTGATCAAGGCCAGATATTTCATCAGCTGCTTCAACCGGTCGGGATTGAAGAAGAAATAATGGCTCATGATCCAGGATCGGCCATAGATGCTTGTCGATGTCGGATCGCTCGACTTGATCGGTTCGTTGGCGAGCAGCCGGTCGTAGGTCAGCTTGGTGCCATAGACGAGTTCGTACATCCGATGATCGGCCGATCGGCCGAAACGAACATTGCCGTCCTTCTCGAACTGCACCGTCGCGAAAAACTCGGCCCAGCCCTCCACCATCCACTTCGGATAAACCGTGTCCAGCTTCTGCAGCATCAGGTGATGGGTGTATTCGTGAAAGAAGATATTGTCGGCTTTAAGTGCCCACTCGCCGCCCTTCGTCCCATTCTGTGGGACGACCGCCAGCGTGCCTTCCGCTTGCGGCCGATAGAATCCGGCAACGATGCCCTGCTTGTCGTACATCAGCCGTTGGACGTCCTCGACGGACTTGACCATGTAGATGACAGGCCGGCTCGACGGCGTCGGATTGGGATCCGCAAGCCCCTGCAACTCGCGCATGACTCCATCGAATTGCTCAAGGTGGGTGATATATTCCTTAAGCTCGTCCGCCGGCAGTTCCGAATAGACCACGAAGTGCCGCGTCTTGGCCTCCCGCCATTCCGCCGCAGCCGGTGTCGTCATCAACAGCGCCGCGAGCGCTGCCGCGGAAGTCATATATTTACGCACTGAACCCCTCCATCCCCGAGCTAATACAGCCTAACAAACAATGAGATAAGGGCAAGGCAATGCTTCAAAGGAAGCTGTAGGGGTCGACATCGACGGCGACGCGCACCCTTGCGCTCCAGTCTAGCGCGCCCAGCCAGTCGCGGATCACGTCCTGGACGTCGAGCTTGCGCGCGGCGTGGACGAGCAGGCGCTGGCGGTGGCGGCCGCGGAGCATTGCGAGCGGTGCGGGAGCGGGGCCGAAGACGGCCATGTCCTCGACATTTGGAGCGGCCTGGCCGATCCGTCGAGCGACTGCTTCGGCCTCCGCCTTGTCCTCGCTCGAAATAATGATTGCCGCCAGCCGCCCGAACGGCGGCATCGCCGCTTCGCGGCGCGCTTCGGTTTCGGCGGCGTAAAAGCCGGGCGCGTCGCCGCTGACCAGAGCGCCGATGACCGGAGCGTCCGGATCGTGGGTCTGGACCAGCACCCGGCCGGGCTTGTCGCCGCGGCCGGCCCGGCCGGCGACCTGCTGAATCTGCTGGAAGCTCCTTTCGGCTGCTCGCAGGTCGCCGCCTTGAAGACCCAAATCCGCGTCGACCACGCCGACCAACGTCAGGTTGGGGAAGTGATAGCCCTTGGTCACCAGCTGCGTGCCGATGACGATGTCGATTTCACCTTCCTCCATCGCCCGGACGAATTCGGCCGCGCGCGCCGGGGACCAGATGGTGTCGGAGGTGACCACGGCGGTCCGGGCGTCGGGGAAGAGGTCGGCGACTTCGTCGGCGATCCGCTCGACGCCGGGGCCGCAGGCGACGAGGCTGTCCTCCTCGCCGCATTCGGGACAAGCCTTGTGCGGCGGCATGACGTGACCGCAATGGTGACAGGCCAGCCGGTGCATTAATCTGTGCTCGACCATCCAGGCGGTGCAGTTGGGGCATTGGAAGCGATGCCCGCAATGGCGGCACAGCGTCAGCGGCGCGAAGCCGCGGCGGTTGAGGAAGAGGAGCGACTGCTCTCCGGCGGCGAGATTGGCCTCGAGTTCCGCAACCAGGCTTGGCGCAAGCCAGCGGCCCCGGAGCGGAGGGTCTTGCGTCAGGTCGATCGCCCTGATGGCAGGCATCACCGCGAGTCCGTGGCGCTCCGTCAGCTGCAGTTCCCGGTAGCGGCCGATGTCAACCATATGCCGGGTCTCGATCGCGGGCGTTGCAGAGGCGAGGATTATGGGAATTTCCTCGAAATGCCCGCGCATCACCGCGACGTCGCGGGCGTGATATTGGACGCCCTCCTCCTGCTTGAAGCTCGGCTCGTGCGCTTCGTCCACCACGATCAGGCCGAGGTTCGGGTAGGGCAGGAACAGCGACGAGCGCGCACCGACCACGACCTTCGCTTCCCCGCTGGCGATGGCGCGCCAGGCGCGGCGCCGCTGCGAGGAGCGGAGGTCGCTGTGCCACGCCACCGGCTCGCAGCCGAAGCGGGCCGTGAAGCGGGTTAGGAACGGCTCGGTGAGCGCGATCTCGGGGAGCAGCACCAGCACCTGCCGGTCCTGGCGGAGCGCCTCGGCGATGGCTTCGAAATAGACCTCGGTCTTGCCCGAGCCGGTAACCCCATCGAGCAAGATGGGATCGAAGCCCTTGCCGATCGAGGCCGTGAGGCTGGCGGCGGCCTCTCGCTGCTCCTCATTAAGGGTGGGAGGGGCGAATTCGGGATCGGGCACCGGCAAAGGCCGGTCGGCATCGACCTCGACGCGCTCCAGGGCTCCGGCGTTCACCAGCCCGCGCATGACCGCATCGCTGACTTCCGCATGGGCCGCCAACTCGCGAACGGTGCCTTGGCGACCCTCGATCCGGGCAAGCGCCTGCTCACGCTGAGGCGTCAGGCGCGGCGGCATCAGCCCCGTCGGCCGATACTCGACCATCTGGCGCGGCCCAGCCAAAGCCGCGGACGAAGGGAGAACCATCCGCAACACCGCGGCGAGTGGCGACAGATAATAGTCGGCGGTCCATTCGCACAGGCGGCGCAACGGCGCTGGAATGGGCGGAACGTCGACCAATCCGGCCAGCGGACGAAGCCGGTTGTCACCGACCTCTTCGGTCTCAAGCCTCTCGGGTTCCCATGCGACGCCGATGAGCTGACGCGGCCCCACCGGCGCGATGACGACGCTGCCCGGCTCAACCTCCATGCCGTCGGGCACACGATAATCGAGCGGCCCAAGCGCGGCATTCAGGGTAACGACGCGAACTCGTTGAAGCGCCACTGGCGCTAGCGGCCCCGCTTCTTGCGATGCTCGTCAAGGTCGAGGATGGCGGTGGCCTCCTCGCCTTCCGGCATCAGGCCAAGACGGCGGGCAACTTCCTGATAGGCCTCGGCCTCGCCGCCCAGGCTTTGCCGGAAGCGGTCCTTGTCGAGTTTCTCGTTGGTCTTCATGTCCCACAGTCGGCATCCGTCAGGGCTGATCTCGTCGGCCAAGATGATGCGGCTATAGTCGTTGTCCCACACCCGGCCGAACTCCAGCTTGAAGTCAATCAGGCGGATGCCGATGCCGGCGAACATCCCGCACATGAAGTCGTTCACGCGGATCGCCATGTCGGCGATGTCGTTCATCTCTTCCTGGCTGGCCCAGCCGAAGCAGGCGATATGCTCGTCGGCGATCATCGGATCGCCGAGCGCGTCGTCCTTGTAATAATATTCGATGATCGTGCGGGGGAGCTGGGTGCCTTCCTCGATACCGAGGCGCTTGGAAATCGAGCCGGCGGCGACGTTGCGGACGACCACCTCGATCGGAACGATCTCGACCTGGCGGACGAGCTGTTCGCGCATGTTGAGGCGGCGGATGAAGTGGGTCGGGACGCCGATCGTCTGCAGCGCCGTGAAGATATGCTCGGAGATGCGGTTGTTGAGCACCCCCTTGCCGCTGATCGTGCCGCGCTTCTGCGCGTTGAAGGCGGTCGCGTCGTCCTTGAAATATTGGATCAGCGTGCCGGGCTCAGGGCCTTCGTAGAGGATCTTGGCCTTGCCTTCGTAGATCTGGCGGCGACGGACCATGGGCGTGCAAGACTCCGGCTGAAACGAGAAGAGGGGCGGCTATAGGCGAGCCGTCCCTCCACCGCAATCGAGCCTGGGGAGCTAACCTTCGACGACCTCGAAATGGGCGACTTCGGGCTCCATCTCCAGCAGGAATTCCGGGTCGAAATCATAATATTTGGCGCGGGTCAGTTCCTCGCCCGCAAAGCGGCGGATGGACGCCCAGTCATCCCACAGCGTGAACATCTCGATATGGGTGATGTCGCCCTCTCGCCGGTAAAGGCACCAGGCGCCGCGGTTGCCGCGCGTGGAGCGATAATCGGGCAGGCCGACCTTGGCCATCAGAGCCAGATATTCCGGCGTCTTCGGCCCCGGAACGCGGCCATGCCATCGTCTTGCGATCATGATACTTCTACAAGGAGCTTTGGGGAAAACGTCGCTTTGCCCCGACCTTCGGGTCGTTTCCCGAAAGCCGAGGGCAGGCGTTTTTACCGGTGGCCCGCCACGCGGCGAGCGGAAGTGTGATTCCACGGGGCGTCGAACTGGATCGCGGCGATCGCCCGGAAGGTTTGCATCGTGGCGGCAATCAGCCGGTCAAATCCGCCATGAAGCGCGGTGCGTCCGGCCTGATAATCGCGGTCGTAAAATTCATCACGCATGGTTTCCTCCATCATTCAGGCTGCGAGATTGAGTGGGCGGCCGCCGGACTTCGCGTCTGCGGCGGCCTTCAGAAGCCCGAACTTGTGCGCGGACAGCCGCGCGATGCGGGCACGTTCGGCGAGGACGGCGGGGCCGTTTTCGACGAACTGCGACAGGTTCACGCGATACATCACGACGGGCCTCCTTTCGGTTGGCGCCGGCGGTTCGGGGTGGGGAGAGGGACCGCCGGCGCTT
>CAMPIY010000041.1 GCA_946886645.1 uncultured Sphingomonas sp. | reverse complement strand
CGATCGGCGGCAGCCCCCGGCTTTCGAGGAATTCGTTGGCCTTGGAGAAATGGCGGCACCCGAAGAAGCCGTTATGGGCCGAGAGCGGCGACGGGTGCGGCGCCTTCAGCACCAGGTGCCGCGAACCGTCGACGAACGCGGCCTTCTTCTGCGCATAGCTTCCCCACAGCATGAAGACGACCGGATCGGGCCGGGCATTGACCAGCCGGATAACGGCGTCGGTAAATTGCTCCCAACCCTTTCCCTGATGCGACGCTGCAGCGCCCATGCGGACGGTGAGGACGCTGTTGAGGAGCAGGACGCCCTGATTTGCCCAATGCTCGAGGAAGCCGTGGCGGGCCGGCTCGATGCCGAGGTCGCTCCGCATTTCCTTGTAGATATTGACGAGCGAAGGCGGCGGGCGGACGCCGGGCTTGACCGAGAAGCAAAGGCCGTGCGCCTGACCCTCGCCATGATAGGGATCCTGACCCAGGATCACGACCCGCACCTTGTCGAGCGACGTCAGGTCCAGCGCCCGGAACCATTCGGCGCCCTTCGGAAAAACCCGCTGCCCCGCTTCCCGCTCCGCCAGCAGGAAGCGCTTCAGATCGCCCATGTAGGGGCTGGAAAACTCGGTCCGCAGCGGCTCCAGCCAGCTTCGATGCAGCCGGACGTCGTCGACCACGGCTCCTGCGTCGGTCAGCCGAGCTTCTCCAGTTCTTCGTCGCTGATTTCATAATTGCCCGAGACGGTCTGGACGTCGTCGTCCTCTTCGAGGGCATCGATCAGCTTCATCAGCGTTGCGACGTCGTCGCCGGTGACGTCGACGGGGGTCTGGGGCTTCCAGGCCAGCTTCACCGATTCCGGCTCGCCTAGCGCGCCTTCGAGCGACTTGGCGACTTCATGGAGCGAATCCATCGAGGTCCAGATTTCATGGCCTTCGTCGTCGCTCTCGACGTCGTCGGCTCCGGCTTCGATCGCGGCTTCAAGCACCTTGTCCGCGTCGCCCGCGCTTCCCGAATATTCGATCAGGCCCATCCGGTCGAAGCCGTGGCTGACCGATCCCGATGCGCCGAGGTTTCCGCCATTCTTGCTGAACGCGGTGCGGACGTTGGTCGCGGTGCGGTTGCGGTTGTCCGACAATGCTTCGACGATCAGCGAAACGCCGCCGGGACCGAAGCCTTCGTAGCGGATTTCCTCGTAATTCTCGCCTTCGCCCTTGGCCGCCTTGTCGATCGAGCGCTGGATATTGTCCTTGGGCATCGACTGCGCCTTGGCGGCGATGACCGCGGCGCGCAGGCGCGGGTTCATGTCGGGGTCGGGCAGGCCCATCTTGGCCGCGACGGTGATTTCGCGGCTGAGCTTGGAAAACATGCCCGAGCGCTTCTTATCCTGCGCGCCCTTGCGGTGCATGATGTTCTTGAATTTGGAATGACCTGCCATGCAAACCCCAAAAAGTGGTACTTTTTGGGGACCCCGAAAGGCCCCCTTCAGCTTTCTTTACGCGATGCCGAGCGCGGTGCGATAGGTGTCGAGCAGCGCGTCCATTTCGTCGCGCGCATTCTTCTCCATCCTCCGCAGGCGGACGATCGAGCGCATCGTCTTGGTGTCATAACCATTGGCCTTCGCCTCGGCGTAGACGTCCTTCACATCGTCGGCGATGCCCTTCTTTTCCTCTTCCAGCCGCTCGATCCGCTCGATGAACAGCCGTAACTGGTCGGCCGAGACATTGCCTTCGCTCATTGGAAATTCCGCCCTTTCGAATCTTTTTGAGGTTTCAACCTTGAGGCGGTTCCCTAGGCGAGGCCACCGTATGCCTCAAGCCGGTTGAACGCATCGCCACAGCCGCTATGGCGAGGCCCATGCTGAAACCGCGCGCCCGCAAGGTGAAGATCCTGGCCACGCTGGGGCCGGCCTCCTCAAGTCCCGAGATGATCCGCGCGTTGATGGAGGCGGGCGCTGATGCCTTCCGCATCAACATGAGCCATGGCGAGCAGGCGGACAAGGTGGCGCTGGTCGAGGCGATCCGCGGCCTTGAAAAGACTCTTCGCCGTCCGACGACGATTCTGTTCGACTTGCAAGGGCCGAAGCTTCGGGTCGGACGGTTCAAGGGCGGTTCGGTGATGCTGGAGACCGGGCAGCGGTTTGTCCTCGACGTCAGCCCGGCGCAGGGCGACGCGGCCCGCGTCCAGCTGCCGCATCCGGAGTTGTTCGCCTCGCTCAAGGCGGGGGACCGTCTGCTGATCGATGACGGCAAGGTCCGTCTCAAGGCGCTCGACGTTTCCGACGAGCGGATCGAGGCCGAAGTGATGGTCGGCGGCAAAGTGTCGAACAGCAAGGGCGTCAACGTCCCCGACGTGGTGGTGCCGATCCCCGCGCTGACCGACAAGGACCGCAGCGACCTCGCCTTTGCCTTGGAGCAAGGCGCCGACTTCATTGCGCTGTCGTTCGTCCAGCGGCCGGAGGACGTCGTGGAGGCGCGCGACCTGGTGGGCGACAAGGCCGGGTTGCTGGCCAAGATCGAGAAACCCCATGCGCTGGACCATCTCGACGAGATCATTTCGCTGGTCGACGCGGTGATGGTGGCGCGCGGCGACCTGGGCGTCGAGTTGCCGCCCGAGGATGTTCCGCCGGCACAGAATCGGATCGTCGCCGCTGCCCGGCAGGCCGGAAGGCCGGTGGTCGTCGCAACCCAGATGCTGGAATCGATGATCGTGTCGCCCAGCCCGACGCGCGCCGAAGTGAGCGACGTCGCCAACGCCATTTATGACGGGGCGGACGCGATCATGCTGTCGGCCGAAAGCGCGGCCGGGCAATATCCGGTCGAGGCCGTCGCGATGATGGACAAGATCGGCCAGAGCGTCGAGGCCGACCCGGTCTATTCGGGCCGAATCCAGTTCACCGAAACGCCGGCGGAGGCAACCACGGCCGATGCCTTGTCGGAAAGCGCCGCCCAGATCGTCCGCATCCTCTCGGCGAAGGCGATGGCCTGCTACACTTCGTCGGGCTCGACCGCCCGCCGGATCGCGCGCGAGCGGGCGCCGGTGCCGACGATGGCGATGACCGCGAGCCTCGCGGTCGCGCGGCGGCTGGGGCTGCAATGGGGCGTCCATGCCGTCCATTCGCGCGACGTGTCGAATTTCGAGGAGATGGTTGGCAAGGCCAAGCGGATGGTCCTGCGTCACCACCTCGCGGTGTCGGGCGACCGGGTCGTGATCATGGCCGGCGTTCCGTTCAAGACGAGCGGATCGACCAACGTCATTCACGTCGTGAAGCTGGTCGGCGACGAACTCGACGGTCACACGGATCATTAGGGCAGCAGGGACGGCACCTCGGCCGGGATTTCGCGGGCGAGGAAGCCGAGCTTCCCCACCTTGCCGGCGAGCGACCGGCCTGCCTCGCCGTGGAGCCAGACCGCCCAAAGCAGCGCCGTCAGCGGTTCGGCGCCTCGGGCGAGCAATCCTCCGACGATCCCGGCGAGCACGTCGCCCGATCCCGACACGCCGAGGCCGGGGCCGCCTCCCGGATATTTCCATACCTCTCCGTTGTCGCGGACGACGTGGCTTTGGGCACCCTTGACCAGGACCAGGCATTGGTAGTGCTCCGCGCAGCGCCGGCCCGCATTGCGCCATGGGCTGCAAGCAGGGCGGCACCTGGAACGTCCCTCGATCCCGCGACGATCAATATCCGGCCGTGTTCCTCCTTGCCGCCGCTGCTCGCCGGAAGCGGATGGCGGTCGAGCAGCTCGCGGTTCAACGGGGCGGGAGCGGTCATCGCGAGCCGGTCATCATGTCGGGTTCGGCGGTCTGCGGGGTGCCTTCCGCCTCCAGCGGCGCTCCGTGATTCCATAGCTCCAGCGTCGGCACGCACAGCGACTGCGCATTGGGCTCGAAATCGAACGCGCAGATGCCGCAGTTGAGGATTTCGGCCTGCTTGTCGATCGCCAGGATCTGCGCCTCGGTCAGCTCCTCCAATATATAGCGCATGCACAGGACCACCACCTGGTGCGCGACGACGAGGACCCGCTTGTCGGCATAATGAAGGTTGATGGTGTTCAGCATCGAGCGGAGCCGGAGGATGACGTCGGCCCAGCTCTCTCCGCCCGGCGGCCGGTGGTAGAATTTGCCCATCTTGGTGCGGTGCGCGGCTTCTTCGGGATATTTCTGCCGGATACCGAGCGTGGTCAGGCCGTCGAACACGCCGAACTCCCGTTCGCGCAAGCGTTCGTCGAGGATGGTCGGCTTGGCGCCGCCGCAAAGGCCGCCGGCGTCGCAGATCGCCTCCGCCGTCTGGCGCGACCGGACATAGGGCGACGACAGAAGGACTTCGGGCTTTTGGGACTCGGGCAGCGCCGCGAACCAGCGGCCGGTCGCTTCGGCCTGCCGCTTGCCGAGTTCGGACAAGGGCACATCGACGTCGCGGATGTCGAGGTCGATGACCGCGTGGCCGGCTTCATGGGCCGCGTCGCGTGCGACATTTCCCTGGCTTTGCCCGTGCCGAACCAACCAAAGCCGCTCGGGCCAATGCTGTCTTGGCGCCATTGCTTCCTCCTGCGGCAAGTCCAAAGCGCGACCGGACGGAAAGGTTCAGCGTCAATCGAGTCGAGCCATGAATCTGGGACGGATGCCTGAGAGCGAAATATATCTGCAAAATTTTTAAAGATGGAAAAACAATGGCTTACAACATGCCCAATTGACGAAGGTTAATTTACCATTTACCAGCGCCCGTTCCATCGCACTGCAATCGGGGGCGTGCCATGTCTGACATCGTGAACGATAGTGAGCGTTCGAATCGCAAATATCTGGCTACCGGAGCGGCCGTGCTGGCAATCGCAGCGGGCGCTTACGGGCTCGGCCGAGTTTATCCGCCATTAGGTCCGACCGCGGGCACAGTAGGCCCGGCGGATCGCTATGTTTCCAGCCAGATCGGGGCAAAGGATGTGACGCTTGGCGACACTTCGGTGGCGCAGCTGATGCAGACCGATGCCTTTGAGGTCATGGTCAAGGATCCGAATTTCCGCGCGCTGGCCGGCGATCCGGGCTTCGCGGCGCTGGTTCAGAACCGGGCGGCAATGGCGGCGATCGCTGCCGATCCCAAGGCTTTCGCGGAGTTGGCCAAGGACCAGGCGGCATTCCGCAGCCTGGCCCAGTCGGCCGCATTGGTTTCGCAATCGAGGGCGCGGCAGGACGCGGCCCTGGCCGCAATGGCCGACAATTCGGCGGCATTTGCGAACCTGGCGCGGGATCAGCGGCTTCTTGCGGGGCTGGCGGGCCATTCGGCCCAGTTCGCGGCCCTGGCGAACCACCGTGTCGCGCTGAACGCCATGGCGATGAATCCGGGAGCTTTCGCCGCGCTGGTGAAGGATAGCGCCGGCTTCAAGGCGGCGGCCCTGAGCGGCACCAATGCCGCGATGGCGCCGAATGCCAAGGCGTTCGCCGAATTGGCGGGCGACGCCCGCGCAATGTCGGCGCTCAGCAATCCGGCGGCCTTCGCCGCGCTGACGCAGAACGCCAGGGCGATCGCTGGGCTTTCCTCCAACAGCGTCAACTTTGCCGGAACCGCCAAGGCGATCGAAGCCATGGCCCGCAACGAGGCGGCGTTCGCCGCACTGGCGCAAAGCCCGTCCTCGCTGGCGAGCGCGGCTCGCGCCGCGGCGGAAATGTCGGCCAGCTTCGGCAACTCGCGCGCGGTCAATTCGGCGTCGCTGGCGGCCTTAACCGGTAACTCGGCGGCCTTTGCGAATTTGGCGCGGGATCAGCGGCTTCTTGCGGGGCTGGCGGGCCATTCGGCCCAGTTCGCGGCCCTGGCGAACCACCGTGTCGCGCTGAACGCCATGGCGATGAATCCGGGAGCTTTCGCCGCGCTGGTGAAGGATAGCGCCGGCTTCAAGGCGGCGGCCCTGAGCGGCACCAATGCCGCGATGGCGCCGAATGCCAAGGCGTTCGCCGAATTGGCGGGCGACGCCCGCGCAATGTCGGCGCTCAGCAATCCGGCGGCCTTCGCCGCGCTGACGCAGAACGCCAGGGCGATCGCTGGGCTTTCCTCCAACAGCGTCAACTTTGCCGGAACCGCCAAGGCGATCGAAGCCATGGCCCGCAACGAGGCGGCGTTCGCTTCGCTGGCGCGGAGCGGACGCTTGGCAAACGCGGTTTCGGCTGCGCAGGCCTTCAACTCTGCCGCGGCTGCCGCGTCGCTGGCATCGCAGGGTAGGCTCAACGCCGGCAGCCTTGCAGCACTGAATGGAAATCAGGCGGCGCTGGGGGCCATGATGGCCAATCCGGCGGCCTTTGCCGCGCTGGCGGATAACTCCGCGGCCTTGTCGGCAATTTCCCGCAATTCGGCGGCGTTTGCAGCGCTTAGCCAGAATGCGGCGTTCCGTTCGCTGGCGACCAATGCTTCCTTTGCCTCGGCGTTGCAGAGCGGAAGCCTGGCGAGGGCCATCAGCCAAGCGAACTAACGCGTTTGCCGCCTCGGCGGCTGTGGGGGGCGGATGAGTGAAAGGCACCGGCAGCGCCCGGCCGTAGCGGGCGTGCTTGCGGCGTTGCTGGCGGGGTCGGCCTCAGGGGCATTTGCCCAGGAGCAGGTCGACCCGCCTCCCCCGCAGCCGGATACGACGACGGTTCAGGAACCTGTCGCCCAGCCCGACACCCCTCCGGCCGAGCCGCCGGCCGGAGAGCCCGCTCCCAAGGAACCGGAACATGTGCCGCCCGACGCGTCGGGCATCCCGCTCTCGACCCTCGAGACCAGCAACTTCTCGATCCTCTATTTCGACCCGGTCCAGACCTACCTGACGCCGTACATCGGCCGGTCGCTGGAAAACGCGCTCCAGTTCCACAAGCGCAAGTTCAATTGGACGCCGTGGGATCGCACGACGGTGCTGATCAAGGATTTCGGCGACTATGGCAACGCGGGGGCGCGGTCGTCGCCGAACAACGCCGTGCTGCTCGACGTCGCGCCGCTGTCGCAGTCGATGGAGACGTTCACGCCGGGCGAACGCTTCTTCACCATGACCAACCATGAGCTGGCGCACGTCGCGACCATGGACGTGTGGAACAAGCGCGACGCCTTCTGGCGGAAATTCCTGCACGGCAAGCCGATGCCGATCCAGGAGCATCCGGAATCGATCCTCTACAATTTCCTGGCCACGCCCAGGAACAATGTCCCGCGCTGGTATCTCGAGGGTTCGGCGGTGTTCTTCGAGACATGGATGGCGGGCGGGCTTGGGCGCGGGCAGGGCGCCTTCGACGAGATGGTGTTCCGCGCCAAGGTTCGCGACGGCGACAAGCTCTATTCGCCGCTCGGCCTGGAAAGCGAAGGCACGGCGGTCGACTTCCAGGTCGGGGTCAACGAATATCTCTACGGCACCCGCTTCATGTCGTGGCTGGCGCTGACCTATGGGCCGGACAAGGTCGTCCAGTGGCTCCGCCGCGACGAAGGCAGCAAGGCCTTCTACGCTGCGCAATTTCGCCAGGTTTTCGGAAAGCGGCTCGACGACGCATGGGACGACTGGCTGTCGTGGGAGCGCAATTTCCAGCGGGCCAACCTGGCCAAGCTGTCGGCCTATCCGCTGACGGAGGTTACGCACCTCAGTCCGAAAGGGTTGGGGTCGATGTCGCGCGGCTATGTCGACGAGAAGACCAACCGGCTGGTCGCGGCATTCCGCTATCCGGGCGAGATCGGGTTCATCGGCACCATGGACCTTGCGACCGGCCAGTTGCGCAAGCTGTCCGAACTCAAGGGCATGATGCTCTATAAGGTGACCAGCGTCGCCTTCGATCCCGATGCTCGGAAAGCCTATTACACCGAAGACAATTACGCCTTCCGCGACCTGTTCGAAATTGACGTCGACACGGGCAAGAAGCGGATGCTGCTGAAGGACGCGCGGATCGGCGACATGGTCGTCAATCCGCGCGACAAGTCGATCTGGGGCATCCGCCATCAGAATGGCTACGCGACCATCGTTCGTATCCCGCCGCCCTATGCTGGTTTCAACCAGATCCACACGTTCGACTATGGCACCACGCCGTTCGACCTCGACATTTCGCCCGACGGATCGATGATCTCCGCCAGCTATGGCGAGATCGACGGTACCCAATCGGTCCGCGTCTGGTCGATGAAATCGTTCGAGGAATTGGCCGGGCCGGAAGAGATTGCGCGGCTCGACCTGCCGCCCTCGACGCCGGAGGGCTTCACCTTCACGCCCGACGGCAAGTCGCTTTACGGCACCAGCTATTACACCGGCGTGTCGAACGTCTTCCATTTCGACATTGCGTCGAAGAAATATGAGGCCGTTTCCAACGCCGCGACCGGCTTCTTCCGGCCGATGCTGCGACCGGATGGGCGGCTGCTGGTCTACGAATATGCCGGGCAGGGGCTGACGCCCTCGCTCATCACGCCCGAAGTGAAGAACGACCTTGGGACGGTCGACTTCCTCGGCACGCAGGTCGTGAAAACGCACCCGGAGCTTAAGGAGTGGGGCGTCGGATCGCCGGCCAAGATCGACCTCGATTCCCTCATCACCCAGCGCGGCATGTATCATCCCGGCGGACGGATGAAGCTGGCGGCGACCTATCCGGTCATCGAAGGATATAAGCAGAAAGTCGCGCCGGGCTTTTACCTCCATTTCGAAGACCCGCTGCAATTCCGGCAGTTGAGCGCGACCTTCAGCGTCTCGCCCTGGGGAGACATGCGGGACAAGGAGCGGCTCCACGCCGACATCGAATATCAGACGCTGAACTGGAAGCTGCGCTACTGGCACAACGACGCCGATATCTACGACCTTGCCGGACCGGTTCTTCGAAGCCGCAAGGGAGATTCGATCAGCGCTTCGTACAACAAGACGATCATCTACGACCCGCCGCGGCAACTCGACGTGTTCGGCACCGTCGCCGGCTATTTCGGGCTGGAGCAGCTACCGTCCGCGCAGAACGTCGCCAGCCCCAAGAACATATTGTCAGCCGAAGCAGGCATCAAATACACCAATACCCGCAAATCGCTGGGCGGCGTCGATCATGAAAAGGGCATCGCCTGGCGGATCGTCGGCGGCGTCGATCATGCGCTGGGCGACAGCTACCCGCACATCATGGGCGGCATCGATTATGGTGTGCCGCTGCCGATCGGGAACAGCTCGGCCTGGGTCTATGCGCAGGCGGGGCTTGCCGGTGGCCATGAGGAAAGCCCGCTCGGCGCTTATTATTTCGGAAGCTTCCGCAACAACTATGTCGATAACCGGCCGGAGAAGCGGTACCGCGAGCTGGAAAGCTTCCCGGGCTTCGAGATCGACCAGATCGCCGCACGCAAGTTCGCCAAGGTGACGGGCGAAGTGAACCTGCCACCGCTCCGCTTCGCAGAAGTCGGAACTCCAGCATTTTACCTAAGCTATGCGCGGCCGGCACTGTTCGGCGGGACGATGTTGTTCGGAGCGCCGAACGGCCGCAGCTATCGCGTCCACGACATCGGGGCGCAGATCGACCTGGCCTTCACCGTCGCGCTCCGGCTGCCGATGGTCTTCTCGGTCGGCGTGGCGCGCGGGTTCGGCGACAAGGACATCGACGGCAAGACGGAGTGGCTCGCTTCCCTCAAAATCATGTAAGGCGTAGCTCATGAACATGGCGGAAGTGATCGACTGGTCGCTGGCACTGGTGCCGGTCCTGCTGATGGCGGCGATGTTCGCCTGGCTCGACATCTTCAAGCTGATGAGCGTGTGGGAAATGCTGGGCCTGCTGATCCTCGGCGGGATCACCGCGCTCGCCGCCTGGCCGATCAGCGGCCAGATGCTCGACAATCTGCCGATGGGCTTCTCCTTCTACAGCCGGATCGTCGCGCCCTGGATCGAGGAAGCGCTCAAAGGGCTGGCGGTTGTGCTGCTGTTTGCGGGCAACCGCATCGGGTACAAGCTGGACGCGGTCATTTCCGGCTTCACGATCGGGGCCGGTTTCTCGGTCATCGAGAATATCTTCTATCTCGCCCGCTATCCCGAATTGACCACCCCGGTGTGGATGGTGCGCGGACTGGGAACGGCGGTGATGCACGGCACGACCACCGCAATCCTCGCCGCTATTGCGCATGAGTTGGGCGAGAGGTCGACGAGGGCCAGCGGCGGCAAATTCTGGCTCAACCCGCTGTGGTTTCTGCCGGGCTATGTCGCGGCGAGCCTGATCCACATGGCCTTCAACCATTTCCCCGACCAGCCGATGCCCGTCATGTTCGTCACCCTGGTTACCGCACCACTGGTCCTGCTGGGCGTCCTCCGGTTCGGCGAGGGGGAGGCCAAGGGCTGGCTGGCGCAGGAAAGCGCGGCGCATGAGGCGGCGCTGGCCGAGTGGCGCGGCGGGGGTTTTCCGAAGGACGCCAGCGGGCAGAGGATCGAGGCGCTGGCCAAGCGGTCGACCGGGTCGCAGGCAGAACGAATTCACGCCTATTGCACGCTCAAGACAGAGCTGGTGCTCGCGGCTGAACGCGAGCTTCAGGACAAGGATCGCCTCGTCCAGCCGGAAGAGCGCTATCGACTTCGCCGGCAATTCGCGGAACTGGAGGCGCTGCGCAAGGCCATGGGCCGCACCGGCTTCGCGGCGCTCCAGCCCTTGCTCCCTTTCAGCCGCAACGACGATTGGGAATTGTCGGAGCTGAAAGAGGTCGTCGGCCGCGATTGACCTATCGCCCCCACGCGTCGAAAGAGCGGCCAGAGAGGGATTTCATGGCGACGACGATCGAGGAACTGGAAGCACGGCGCGAAGCTGCGCGCATGGGCGGCGGGCAAAAGCGCATCGACGCACAGCACGCCAAGGGACGGCTGACCGCGCGCGAGCGGCTCTCAGTCCTGCTCGACCCGGACTCGTTCGAAGAAGTCGACATGTATGTCGAGCATAA
>CAMPIY010000040.1 GCA_946886645.1 uncultured Sphingomonas sp. | reverse complement strand
TCTTGATCATCGGGTTGACCGCCGGGCCGGCCGTATCCTTGTACGGGTCGCCCACGGTGTCGCCGGTGACCGCGGCCTTGTGAGCCTCCGATCCCTTGCCGCCGAAATTGCCGTCCTCGATATATTTCTTGGCATTGTCCCACGCGCCGCCGCCCGAGGTCATCGAGATGGCGACGAACAGGCCGGAGACGATCACGCCCAGCAGCAGCGCGCCGACCGCGGCGAGGCCCTGGTTGCGGTCGCCCGCGACAAAGCTGATGCCGAAGAAGACGACGATCGGGGCCAGCACCGGAAGCAGCGACGGGATGATCATCTCCCGGATCGCGGCCTTGGTGACCAGGTCGACGGTACGGGCATAGTTGGGACGAACCGACCCGTCCATGATGCCCGGGTTGTCGCGGAACTGGCCGCGCACTTCCTCGACCACTGCGCCGCCGGCACGGCCCACGGCGGTCATGCCCATTGCACCGAACAGATAGGGGAGGAGCGCGCCGAGCAGCAGGCCGACGATGACGTACGGGTTCGACAGGCTGAACAACGTGTCGAGATTGGCGGTGACGCCGATTTCACTACCGAACTCGCGAAGGTCGGCGGTGTAAGCACCGAACAGCACGAGGGCTGCGAGGCCGGCCGAGCCGATCGCGTAGCCCTTCGTCACGGCCTTGGTGGTGTTGCCGACCGCGTCGAGCGCGTCGGTGCGGTTGCGGACCTCATCCTCAAGCCCCGACATTTCGGCGATGCCGCCGGCATTGTCGGTCACCGGGCCGTAAGCGTCGAGCGCAACGACCATTCCTGCCAGCGCCAGCATCGCCGATGCCGCGAAGGCGACGCCCAGCGGCCCTGCCAGCTGGAAGCTGACGATGACGCCGGCGATGATGACGATGGTCGGCAGCGCCGTCGATTCCAGGCTGATCGCCAGGCCCTGGATGACGTTGGTGCCATGGCCGGTCTGGCTGGCCTTGGCGATCGACTTCACGGGGCGATAGTTGGTGCCGGTGTAATATTCGGTGATCCATACGATCAGCGCGGTGACGGCGAGGCCGACGAAGCTGACCCAGACGAGGTTGATCGCCGGGAAGCTGAGGCCCGAGCTGGTGGTGATCGTCTGGTTGAGATCGCCAAGCGCATAGGTCGAAGCCCACCAGATCGCCGGGATGGCGAGCACGGTGGCAGTCCAGAAGCCCTTGTAAAGGGCGCCCATGATCGACTGTTTCTTGCCCAGCCGGACCATATAGGTGCCGATGATCGAGGTGATGATGCAGACGCCACCGATCAGCAACGGCAGGCTCATCAGCGGCAGCAGGATCGGCGAAGCGCCGATTGCAAGCGCAACGGTGACCATGGTGATTCCGACGGTGACGACATAGGTCTCGAACAGGTCGGCGGCCATGCCGGCGCAGTCGCCGACATTGTCACCGACGTTGTCGGCGATGACGGCCGGGTTGCGGGGGTCGTCTTCCGGGATTCCGGCCTCGACCTTGCCGACCAGGTCGGCGCCGACGTCCGCGGCCTTGGTGAAGATGCCGCCGCCGAGACGCGCGAAGATCGACACCAGTGATGCACCGAGCGCCAGGGCGGTGAGTGCGGTCACGACCTCGCGGGCATTTGGCTCAAAGCCGGCAGGGCCGGTCAGGTACCAGAAGAAAACCGCAATCGCGAGGAGCGCGAGGCCGGCCACCAGGAGCCCGGTGATCGCGCCGGCGCGGAATGCGACCGTCAGGCCTTTCTGAAGGCTGGTCCGGGCCGCTTCAGCGGTGCGGACGTTGGAGCGAACCGAGATGTTCATGCCGATGAAACCGGCGACGCCCGACAGGATCGCGCCGGTCACGAAGCCGATGGCGCTAAGCCCGCCGAGGAAGACGAATACCAGCACCGCGACGATGACGCCCACAATGGTGATCGTCGTGTACTGGCGGCGAAGGTAGGCGGAGGCGCCTTCCTGGATCGCACCGGCTACTTCGACCATGCGTTCGTTGCCGGGCGAGGCGCGAAGCACCTGCTGGCTGGTTATGATGCCATAGATCAGCGCGACGACGCCGCAGGCAATCGCGATTAGGACCAGATTCATGATGAAAATTCCCCTGTTCGACCCTTTGGGCAGCGGTGCTGCCGTGGAAATTGCGGGGGAAGGTGTAACGGGGATTTAAGCGGGCGCAACCCGCCTGTTTCAGATGCTTAGTGGAGCAGCAACGCCGTCGCCATGCCGGAGGCGAGCCCCAGGGCGGCGATAACCCATTGGCGAGCGTTAAGCGTGATGTTCATAGCCCAAATGCTCCGGTACCGGCACTTCGCCCGCGGCGTCGAACAGGGAAATCCCCTTGCCGCGCTCAAGCGAGCCGATGCAGGCAAGGATCGTCCGCGACGGTAAAGAAAGGCTTAATGACGGGTCGAAATCGGGGGGAAGCGCCGCGAGCAGCGCATAATCGTCGCCCCTCGTCGCAGCCCACAGCCGGGCTTTCCGGTTGGCCCCGCGCTCGGCGATGAACGCGCGCGACAAGGGCAGGCTGTCGAGGTCGATTTTCGCCCTGCATCGGCTAGCGGCGCAGAGGCGCGACAGGTCGAGCAGCAGGCCGTCGGATATATCCATCATCGCATTGGCATGAGGAGCAAACTCGCGGCCTGCTGCGAGTTGGGGAACCGGACGCCGATAGGCTTCGACCAGCGGTCCCTCGGCCTTGGCGTCGCGCTGCAGCGCCGCCAGTCCTGCGGCGGCATCGCCGAGCGTTCCAACCAACCAAAGCCTGTCGCCGGCCTTGCCTCCGCCGCGCGAGGGTATCGGCGCCTTGGCTCGGCCAATGGCGGTCAGGCCGAGCACTCGTGGAGTTCCCAACGGAAGGCGGATCGTGTCGCCCCCGACCAGCGGCAGGCCATAGGCTTCGCAGGCCGCCGAGACGCCGAACAGGAAGCGCTCCTCCCATTCGCCTTCGCCGTCGATGGTCACGCTCATCAGCCCCGCGACCGGCTCGGCGCCCTTCGCGGCGAGGTCGCTCAGGTTGACCGCCACCAGCTTCCATCCCACCGAAGCGGGCGGGTCGTCGGGCAGATAATGGATCCCTTCTGCAATGGTGTCGTGGGTCAGGACCAGGTCGCCGAGAACAGCCACATCGTCATCGAGCCCCCGCGCGGCAGGGTGGGTGGCGATGAGGCGAAGACGTTCGATGAAGGCTAATTCGCCGAAGCTCATGTGACACACTTATACGCGGGCAGGAATGATTTTGGGGACCTCTTATGCCGCCGGACGAGCGCCTTTGGCGATGGCGTCGAGCAGGCCGTTGACGAAGCCCTTCTCGCGCTTGTCGTAGAAGGCGTCGGCGACGTCGACATATTCGCTGATGACGGTGGCGACCGGGACATCCGCACGGGCGATCAGCTCATAAGCGCCGGCACGGAGGATCGCCTTCATCGGCTTGTCGAGCCGCTCGAGGGTCCAGCCCTCGGCCAGCCGCCCCGCGATCAGCCCGTCGATCTCCTCGCGGCGGGCGTCGGTCCCCGACACCAGGTCGTCGAAGAAGCTCCGTTCCGCCTCGGCATAGGTGTCGCCCTCGATCGTCGCGCCGAGCCGGTGGGCGTGAAATTCATGGATCAGGCGCGCGGTCGGCGTGCCTTCCATTTCCTGCTGGTAGAGCGCCTGCACGGCGGCGAGCCGGGCGGCGGAGCGCGAGATTGAGCGAGTCATGGTGCGCGGGCCTGTAGCCGGTCAATTGCGGGCAAGGAAGGGCAGCAAGGCATCCGCCACCAGTTCGGCCGCCTCCCACGGAGCGAAATGGCCGACGCCCTTCAGCGGGAACACTTCGACATCGTCACCAATCTCGCCGATCCCTTCCAGCTGGATGGGAAGCAGCGCCTTGTCCTCCAGGCCCCAGACGATGCGCACCGGGATATGAATCTTCGGAAAGGCGCGCAGGACAAGGTCGGGGACATCGACCGTAATGCCCGGCTGCGGAACGACCATCTTCGAGGCGCGGTACCAGTTGAGCATCGAGGTGAGCGCGCCGGGCCTGCTCCATTGGGCGATATAATGTTGCCGCTCCTCGGCCGGAATCGAGGCCACATCGACATGCTTTGAAAAGCTTTTGTCAAAGAAAGCTTCGTAGCC
This sequence comes from uncultured Sphingomonas sp., assembly GCA_946886645.1. The sequence goes on along the minus strand of CAMPIY010000040.1, from coordinate 6,830 downwards.
GACCCCTTCCACGAACTTCTCGAAGCCAGGCTCGCGAAACGCCCGAATATATTGGGAGGCCGCGCGCTGGTCGTCATCCTCGATCAGCGACTTCTGGAAGATCAGCGGATGCGGCGAGTTGACGATGGCCAGCCGCTCGACCCGCGGGTCGCCCTTGATCGCGGCCGCCCAGGCGATGGCGCCGCCCCAGTCATGGCCAACGAGCGCAAACCGATCGATCCCGAGCGCATCGGCCAGCGCGAACAGGTCGGCGAGCAGCGTCTCGGTCGCATAGGCTCCGACCTCCTGCGGCCGGTCGCTGTCGCCGAACCCCCGCTGGTCCGGCATGACTAGGCGAAGCTTTCCCGACAGGAGTGGCGCCAATTCCCGCCAGGTCCGGTGCGATTCCGGAAAGCCGTGGAGCAGGATGACGGGCGGTGCATCCTCCGGCCCCGCCAGCGCCACATTCATCGTGATGCCGGTGGATAGCTGCAGCTTCTCCTGGCGCATCAGGGATAGCTGACCGTCAACGGAATTTCGGGGATCGGAATGAACTCCTCCTCGTCCCCCGGGACGATCGGAAAGCGGCGCGCCTTCCAGTCGTCCTTGGCCTGATTGATCCGGTCGCGGCTGGAGCTGACGAAGTTCCACCAGACATGGCGCTTGGTCGCGAACGCCTCGCCGCCCAGCAGCATCACCCGGGACGGCGTTTCTCCCCGGAGCGTCATCGGCTCGCCGGGGGCAAGAATGTAGAGCGTGTAAAGATCGAGCTTCTGACCGTCGAGGCTTGCCACCCCTTCGGTCACCAGCACTGCCCGCTCGTCCGCCCCCGCGTCGATCGGAACGCTGGCGCCGGAGTCCAGCAGGATGTCGGCGTAAATCGTCTGGCTATGCTCGGTGACGCCTGCGGTCTTGCCCCACAGCGTCCCCATCAGCACCCGCGCCGACACCCCTTCACCCTCGACCAGCGGCAGGGCCGATTGCCCGACATGCTCGAACGCCGGTTCGATTTCCTCCTGCCCGTCGGGCAGCGCCAGCCAGGTCTGCATCCCGTAAAGCGTCGGGCCGTCCGGCCGTTCCGCCGCGGGCGAGCGCTCCGAATGGACGATCCCGCGACCGGCCGTCATCAGGTTGATCGCACCCGGCTCGATCACCTGGCGCGTGCCCAGGCTGTCGCGATGCTCAATCGCGCCCTCGAACAAATAAGTGACGGTGGCGAGGTTGATGTGGGGATGCGGACGGACGTCCATGCCATGGCTCGCCGGAAGTCTAGCGGGGCCGAACTGGTCGACGAAAATGAAAGGTCCGACCATGGTTCGCGGCTTTGAGGGAAGCGTCCGCCGCACCTTGAAGTCGCCGAGATCGTGAGTCGCCGGGGTGATGGTCTGCATGAGCCGTCTCCTGATTCCTTCTCACCACAAAAGCCGGGCAGAAGGAATGCCCCTTCTCCACAAATAAAAATGCAAATAATTCCGTTGGTTACTTGGTTTACGATGGATTTCGATGAATGGAGGTAGTCGCGGGCCTCGGATTTGGCTACTTGACCCCGGCGCGGGTCCGCACCCCGTTAGTTGGCCGTTATTTAGAGGTGTGTTTTCAAATAGTTACGAGAGTCGCCCGGCTCTTGTGCCAGCCCTAATCATATCCATCCCACGCTGCGCCGGCGGTGATTGCCGCGACGCAACCAAGCCACGAGGATCCACGATGCGAAAGCTGCTTGCCGCCACTTGTCTGACGCCCTTGTCGATGGCGTTCCTGCCCACTTATGCCGGCGCAGAAACAGTTATCAGCACCGCAGTAACGACCCCGGTTCTTACCAGTACGGGCGGCGATGACGTGCGGATTTCCTCGACCGGCTCGGTAAAGCCGGCGGGCGGCGCGGCGGTCACGATCGACAGCAACGACAGCGTCAAGAACGAAGGCACGATCCAGATCACCGGCGCCAACAATTCGACCGGCATCCTCGCCAACACCGGCCTGACCGCGAATATCACCAATAGCGGCACGATCACGATCGACGAAAACTATACCGCGACCGATACCGACAATGACGGCGACATCGACGGACCATTCGCGCAGGGAACTGGCCGCTACGGCATCCATGTGCTCGGCGGCGGGACGTTCACCGGCAACATCGTCAATGGCGGCAACATCACGATCGAAGGCAATCAATCGGCCGCGATCGCGATCGACAGCACGCTTGCCGGCAACATCTCGCTGACCGGCGGGACGATCGGCGTTCTCGGCAATGACAGCGTCGGGCTCAAGGCTGCGGCCGTCAACGGCAACGTCGCGCTGACCAACGGGACGATCTCGGTTGCGGGGGCGAATGCTGTCGGCGTTCAGCTTTCGGGCGACATCAGTGGCTCGCTTGTCATCCAAAGCACGGTCAACTCGACAGGCTATCGCTCGGTCACCCCTCCCGGCGACGTGTCGAAACTCGACGCGGACGACCTGCTCCAGGGTGGTTCCGGCGTGGTGGTTGGCGGAAATGTCGCGGGCGGAATCGTTTTCGATGCCCGTCCTGCAGATGCCAGCACGACCGACACCGACGAGGATGACGACGGCATCCCCGATGCCCAGGAAGGCACCGCCTCGATCAACAGCTACGGGTCGGCGCCTGCCGTCCAGATCGGGACCGCATCGCAAGCCGTTACCCTCGGCGCGGCGGCTTCATCCGCCGACGGGCATGGGCTGGTCGTCAAGGGCAGCATCAATGGATATGGTGTCTACAAGGGAGTTTCGGCGACGGGCCTTTCGATCGGCGGCGCCGGCCAGGCGGTCGACGTTACCGGCGGCGCGACGATCAGCGGGACGATCGGGGCCAAGGCGGTCGAGGGCAATGCGACCGCCCTCCGCATCGGCGCCGGCGCGACCGTCCCGGAACTGGTGATCAGCGGCACGGTCAGGGCTGAGGGCGGCGGGACCGATACGACCGCGGCGCAAGCAATATTGATCGATACCGGGGCCAATGTCGCCAGCATTACCAACAGCGGCAATATCCTGGGCGTACGCAGCGGCACGGCCGGCACCGCGGCCGCGATCGTCGACAAGTCGGGAACGCTTGGCCTCATCGAGAACAGCGGCAGCATCGGCGTTTCGGGCGCGGCGACGCTTGGTGCAAGCGCAACCGCGATCGACCTTAGCGCCAATACGATCGGAGCGACGGTTCACCAGATTGCCGCGGCGGCAAACAAGCCTGCACCGGTGATCAACGGGCAGATCAAGTTCGGATCGGGCAACGACGTGCTCGACATCGCGGACGGAGCCGTCAACGGTGACGTCACGTTCGGCGGAGGCAGCAACTCGCTGCTCCTGTCCGGCGATTCCGTCATGGCGGGCAAGGCCGATTTCGGTGGCGGCGCGGGCATCCTGCAGCTGAGCGGCACTTCGTCTTTCACCGGTAACCTGCTCAACAGCGGCGGCGTTGCGGCGAACGTCGGCGCGGGGACGACGCTCAACGCGACCAACTCCGGCGCGGTTGCGCTTGCCTCGCTCACCACGGGGGCGGGCGCGACGCTCGGGGTCACCATCGACTCCGCGGCCGGTACCAACACGCTCTACAATATCGCCGGAGCGGCGGACCTCGGCGCGAACAACATCATCGCGGTCAACCTGCTCAGCGTCGGAGACGTGGCAGGGACCTACAAGATCATCCAGGCCGGATCGTTGACCGGCGGCACGGGCCTGACCAGCGAAGTCGGGTCGTTGCCGTTCCTGTTCGACAGTGACCTCGTCACCACCGTTCCCAACGAGGTCTCGCTGGCCATCCGGGTGAAGAGCGCGGACGAGCTCGGAATCAACCGGTCGGAAAACGACATTCTGGACGCCGTTCTCGGCGCGGCCGATTCCGACGCCGGAATTGCCGGCGTGCTGCTGAATATCGGCGACAGCGAAACGCTGCAGGACACGCTCCAGCAGATGCTCCCGGACCATGCCGGCGGCGCCTTCGAAACGGCGACCAAGGGCTCGCGCCTGATGAACAAGTTCCTGCTCGACCCGCGCGCTCCGGGTACCGACAAGGGCCCATGGCGTCTTTGGACGGAACAGGTCGCGTGGGCGACGAGCAAATCGATCGGCGCCACTTCCAACTACAAGCTTGGTGGCTGGGGCGTCGCGGCAGGCGTTGAAGCAGGCCTCGGCACCTTCGGCGGCGTCGGCGTGTCGCTCGCCTATCTGTCCGGCCGTGACAGCCGGCGCGAAAACGAGCTGATCAGCAACCAGTATGAGGCCGGCCTGTATTGGCGCGGGCAGTGGGGCGGGTTGTCGGCCTTCGCCCGCGGCACCGCGGCGACGATCAACTTCGACAGCCGGCGCACCTTCAACGGCGTCGCGGAGGGAGAGATCGTCACCCGCGAAGCGGAAGGCGACTGGAAGGGCCGTCTTTACTCGGCCTCGGCTGGCGTGTCCTATGACGTGAAGATGGGACGCTTTTCGATCCGTCCGTCGATCCTGCTCGAACATTACAAGCTGACCGAGAAGGCCTATCAGGAGAGCGGCGGCGGCACCGCCTTCGATCTTGAGGTGGAGAAGCGCGACAGCGACGAAAGCGCGGCCAATGCCCTGGTGGCGCTGGGCTACGAATTGTTCGGCGGCAGCGACGTCAACAGCAGCTGGATGCGGGTCGAGCTGGAAGGCGGCTACCGCAGCATCCTGAGCGGATCGCTCGGCAAGACCCGCGCCCGCTTCGAAGGCGGCGACACGTTCACGCTGACGCCGGAAGACCGGGACAGCGGCTGGTTGGCGGGCCTTCGCGTGATGGGCGGCGACCGCGGAATGTCGCTGACCGGCGAGGTGAATGCCGAAGACCAGCTCGGCAAGGTCGGAGTCGGCGGCCGCCTCAGCCTGCAGGTCGCGCTCTAGGACAATCAGGCGGCGGCCCGGGGTTAATCCCCCGGCGCCGCCGCCTTGATCGTCAGCGCGTGGACCCGCTCGCGCATCAAGTCGCCGAGCGCGGCATAGACCTTGCGCTGGCGTTCGACCCGGCTGAGGCCTGCGAAGGCGGCGCTCTCGATCGTCAACGCGAAATGGCTCTCGCCGCGCGGGTCATGGCCGGCGTGCCCGATGTGCTGGTGACTCTGATCCACGAGCTCGAGCCGGGTCGGGCTGAGCGCGGCGGTGAGGCGCTGGATTATTTCGCCGGCGATTGGTCCGGTGGCGGTGATACTCATTGGCCCTATATAGAGGCGATGATTGCGAAGGCGAGCAAATGGCATGGGCGGGTCGAGGGCGCGCGCGCGCGTTGTTCCGAGCCCGGTTGTGCCGAGCCCGGTGAATTCCGTGCACCGCTGACGCCGGGCGATTTCGACGGACCGGGGACGTGGCGCTGGCTGTGCCTCGACCATGTCCGCGCTCACAACACTCGCTATAATTTCTTCGAAGGCATGAGCCCGGACGAGATCGAGGCGGCCCAGTCGCCGATCGCCGGATGGGATCGTACGACCCGGGCATTTGCGGGAGCGGGCGCCGACCGCGGCCCTGCCTGGGCCGACTTCGTCGATCCGCTGGACGCCATATCCGCGCGATTCCGGCCCGAAGCGCGCCGCCAGCGCGTCGACCGTTTTACCGCCAAGGAGCGTCATGCGCTCGCCCTCCTCGGGCTCAAGGACGATGCGGACCGGACTGCGCTGCGGAAACGCTATTCGGAACTCGTGCGGCGCTATCACCCGGATCGCAACGGCGGCGACCGCACCCACGAAAAGCGGCTCGTCGAAGTCATTGACGCCTATCAGTTGCTGAAAGGCTCCCGCGCTTTCGCTTAATCCCGATCCGGTGCGCCAAGCGGGAAGTAGGCGCGGTAGGGCCGCCCTTCATCGACGGCTCGCGCGACGATCGGATGGGCGAGCAATCTCGCCCGGTAGGCGGCGAGGCGCGGACGGACCGGCCCGATCTCCTCGACCCAGTCGGCGTAGAATAAGGACGGCGCGGCGGCGCAGTCGGCCAGCGTGAACTCCTCGCCCACGGCCCAGGGACCATCGCTCAAATTGGTTTCCAACCAATCGTAAGCCAGCCGCAATTGCTCAAGCGATCTCGCAACACCGTAAGGGTCGCGATCGCTCTCGGGACGGAGCGCGTTGCCGACGCTCTGCTGCATTTGCTGCATGACCCGAAGATCGAAGAAGCGGTCGAGGAAGCGAACTCGCCGGCCGATATCGCCATCCGGAATCCAGCGATGGGTCCCGCCATGCTCGGCCTGGAGATGCTCGATGATCGGCGTCGATTCCACGAACGGCCGGCCATCGTCGAGCAGCAGCGGGAACTGGCCGAACGGCCAGTGGCGCTTCAGCTCCTCGAAATTCTCCGGGTGGTCCTGCTCCAGGATCCGATATTCGAACGGCGTTTCATCGGCCCAAAGGGCGATCAGCACCTTTTGCGTATAGCTGCTAAACGGATGACCGAATAACTCAAGGCTCACCAACTCCCCTCCCGGATTTTTTCTCGTAGCTCCAGCTCGTCCCGGCTCGGTTTCTTGGTTGCGAACGAGCCTGTCGGCACTTCGCTCCCTGGCTTATATTCCAGGAAGGCGACACCCTTTTCCGAAATGGAATGGCGGACCAGCCTCAGCGCCTCGGCGGCCTGCGATCCGTCGAAGATCGTCTTCCCCTTTCCGAGGATGACCGGGAAAATCATCAGGACCAGCCGATCGATGAGCCCGGCGGCGAGCAGCGGCGCATAGAGCGTGCTGCTGCCCTGGATGAGCAGATCGCGGCCCTCGCTGCGCTTTAGCTCGGCCACCGCTTCCGCCGTATCGCCGGATAGCTTGTGGCTATGGTCCCACTCCAATGGCTCGTTTGAATGGGTCAGCACATATTTGTTGATGCGCTGGAACCTGGCGCCGATCTCCATCTCCT
>CAMPIY010000039.1 GCA_946886645.1 uncultured Sphingomonas sp. | reverse complement strand
CCGCGTATTCCGCCTGCGCGACCGGCCCGGCGATTTCGTTGACGATCATCAACGCATCGCAGTTGGCGCCGATCCAATGCGCTTCCTCCCGCGAATCAGCAAGTGGAGAGAACCAATGCGAACTGACGATGACATCAAGCGCGACGTCGAGCTCGAACTCGAATGGGAACCCGACATCGATGCGAAGAATATCGCCGTCAAGGTATCGGACGGCGTGGTGACCCTGACCGGGTTCGTCCCGAGCTATTCGGACAGATATGAGGCCGAGCGCGTCGCCAAGCGCCTGCGCGGCGTCAAGGCGGTCGCCAACGATATTGAAGTGAAGCTCGCCACCGGATCCGAGCGACCCGATCCGGACATTGCGCGGGACGCGGTCGACAAGCTCAAGCGGGATCTTCCGTACAGCTCACAGAACATCAAGGTGACTGTGCGCCAGGCCTGGATCACGCTCGAAGGCGATGTCGACTGGGATTTCCAGCGGCGCTCGGCGGAGGCCGCCGTGCGGAACGTGAAGGGAGTCAAGGGCGTGATCAACCTGATCCATATCAAGGAACGGGTGAGCACGTCCGACGTCAAGCAGAAGATCGAGGAGGCGCTGAAACGCAGTGCCGAGATCGACGCCAATCGCATAACCGTTGTGGCGGACGGCAGCACGGTCACGCTGCGCGGCCGCGTGCGCTCCTGGGCCGAAAAGGAAGAAGCGGAGAAGGCGGCGTGGCGCGCGCCCGGCGTGTTCGAAGTCAAGAACGAGATCCAGGTCGATCCGGCGCTTCAGGAAACGCGGGAACTCGAGGAAGCATGAGACGGCCGGCCTGAAGCTGGCCTCAGGCGTCCGATGGCGGCGCCCTCTCTCCCCGGGGGCGCCGCCATTTTCTCTCCATCCCCTGGAAATTGACGGTCATCAACGAGCAGCGGCCAGTGACATGAGAGGCGAGATTTAGAAATTTGGAGACGTGATATGGCAACGATATTCGGGCGCGGCGGCGTGCATTCGCGCGCGAGGCAGGCGCTTCTGGCAAGCAATTGGTGGGCAGCCGCGCTGCGCGGGGTCTGCGCCATCCTGATCGGATCAATCGCGATTTTCGCGCCCGCAGTGACGCTCATCGCTTTGGTGATGATCTTCGCCGCATATTCGCTCGTCGACGGCGCATTCGCCATCGTCCTCGCAATCCGAGGCGCACGGCGGCACGAGCGTTGGGGCTGGCTCGCGTTCAATGGAGTGATCTCGATCGCCGCAGCGGCGGTCGCAATATTCTATCCGGCCCTGACCGCGATCGCCTTCGGAATCCTGTTCGCCGTCTGGGCGCTCATTTCCGGAGTGACGTCGATCGTCGCGGCGATGCAGCTCAACATCGATCACGGCCGCTGGTGGCTGCTGATCGCGGGTCTCATCGCCCTGTTCTTCGGCTTGTGGGCGGTGTGGGACGTCAATCTCGGGATGCTCGCCTTGTCCTATCTTGTCGGCTTCCAGGCATTCTTCGCGGGCTTCGCTTTGCTCGCCCTTGCCTATCGGCTGCGCGCGCGGAACGCCGAGGACCGCGTGAAGGCAGCGCCGGCCGCCGAATTTTCGGGAGCCCGCCCGCGGGAGGCGCATCATGGGTGAGATCCTGCAACCCGGAGCCAAGGCGCCCGACTTCACTGCGCCCGTCACTCCCGATCAGAAGCTTTCGCTCCGCGATCTCAGGGGCCGCCGCGTCATCCTCGCCTTCTACCCGGCCGACTGGAGTCCGGTCTGCGGCGATCAGATGACCCTCTACAACATGGCGCTTCCGGAGTTCCGCAAGCATGGCGCGGAATTGCTCGGCATCTCGGTCGACGGCGCCTGGTGCCACCAGGCTTACGCCAAGGCGAACCAGCTCCATTTTCCGCTGATCGCCGATTTTCATCCGAAGGGAGAAATCGCAAAGTCATACGGCGCCTATCGCGAAAGCGAAGGCGTGGCCGACCGCGCCTTGTTCATCCTCGACGAGACCGGGCACATCGTCTGGAGCTATCTTTCGCCCATCGCGGTCAATCCCGGCGCCGACGGCATTCTCGACGCGCTCGAGCGCATGCCGAAACTGGAGAGCGCCGATGCCTGAGCTGCGATTTCCGATCAGCGAGGACGATCATATCATCGGGCCCGCCGACGCGCCGGTGACGCTCGTCGAATATGGCGACTATCAGTGCCCGCATTGCCAGGCCGCGTGGCCGGAGGTCGAACTGGTTCTGAGTCATTTCGGGGACGATCTCTGCTATGCCTACCGGCATTTCCCGATGTCGACCGTGCATCCCCTCGCCAAGCCTGCCGCGGAAGCTGCGGAATTCGCCGGGGCGCATGGGCTGTTCTGGGAAATGCACTCGGCGATCTATGCGAACGCGCACCAATTGTCGGGGGTCGCCCTGTTTGCGCTTGCAAGCAAGCTCGGGCTCGACGTCGCCGAGCTTCGGAACGCACTCGAGGCAGGCACCTACGCACCCAAGGTCGATGCCGATTTCTTCAGCGGGATCCGAAGCGGCGTGAACGGCACGCCCTGCTTCTTCGTCAATGGCGAGCGGCACGACGGCGCTTACGACGCTGCGACTCTCGCGACGGCGATAGAGGCGACGGCAACCGCCGTTCCGTCCAATGTCGTCAGGATTGCGGTCGAATGACTGCCGGCCGCGAAAAAAAGGAGTTCGACCCGGTCGAGCTCGATCCGGTCGAGGAGGCCGATATCGAATCCTTCCCCGCGAGCGACCCGCCGGCATGGACGACGGGTGCATCCGATGCCGACGACGAGGACCAGGACCTCGTGGTCGAGGACGAGCCTGACACCCGAAGCGGCGCCGACGAACTCGATTAGAAGGGGCCCGTGAGGGCCCCTTTCCCTATCGGCGGTAGTGGAACTGCGGGAGCTTGCCGACCGCCTGCTTGCTCGCGCCTGGCAGCACCATCCCCTTGGGTGTCATCTGCAATGACGAATAAGGGATGGCGATCAGCCGTCCGCCGATGCCGAGGAATCCGCCGACGTTGATGATGGTCATCAGCACCTTGTCGCGCTGGATGATGAAGTCATCGACCTTGCCGATCTTCTGCCCCTGCGGATTGTAGACCGGCTTTCCGATCAGCTCGCTGATCCGGAAGCCGAGCGCCACCAGCTTCACATCAACTACCGCAAGGACGACCGGATGTTGCGCCCCGGCCGGCGTGCTGAAGGTCAATGCGCTCGCGGGCAGCGCGACCGCCGCCGCAAGCAGGAGCGCCTTGCGGCCAAATCCCGCGCAATTCTCAATCAAGGGCATGTGTTGTCTCCTTTCGTAAGGAGCCGGCCTCATCACTTCCGAGCGTCTCGGGCGCCATGACAAGCGTCAGTTTTCAAGCCGCGGAAATGCTGACCGTCGTCAACGCCTCGGCGTTCTGCATGGGCCAGGGCCGGTGACAGCCGCCGGCGCGCTCGCCGGATGGACTGAAGGAGATTGAAGATGGCCTCGCGCTCGCTTGCACCCACTTCCCGCTCGCGCCGGACGCCGGCGCTGCCATCGCTGATGGACCCGTTCCGGCTGGTCGACAGCCTGTTTTCGGACGTCGTCGGGACACGCACCGGCAACGGCGGCGGCGACTTGCTCGCTCAGCCGCGGATGAACATCGAGGACAAGGGGAATGAAATCCGGGTAACGGCCGAGCTGCCCGGCGTCTCGGAGGACGATGTCGAGGTCACCCTCGACGACGACATGCTGATCATCGCCGGCGAGAAGAGGCAGGAAGAAGAAGTGGACGAGGGCGGCATGCGGCTGGTCGAACGCGCCTTCGGCCGGTTCCGGCGGGCCATTCAACTGCCGTTCGCGCCGGATCCCGACCGTGTCGAAGCCCAGTTCAGGGATGGCGTCCTGACAATCACGGCGCCGAAGAATGCCGAGCAGCAGAGCAGGCACAGGCAGATCGAGGTGAAACGCGATTCCGGCCAGGCCAGAAGCGGGGCCGGCGCAAGCACCAGCACCGGCTCGTCGACAAGCGGGCGCGGCACCAGCCAGGAGCAGGGCTCGGCCACGGGCACCGGCTCTTCGGCCCGCGAAAAGGGCGCCGGAGCACAGCGCGAAAAGGCCGACGCGGCGGCCTGAACGGCGCCGAGGGCCATGTGCGGGGTCCGGCGACCAGTCGTGCCGGGCCCCGCATCCAGCCCCGGTGCAATCACACAGGAGGAACCCGGCAATGACGGCTTACGTGAACAATGCCAGCGTGCCGCCGCACCTGATCGATGATCGTGATCCGCCAGCGATCGCCCAGCTCAAGGAAGACCATCAGATCTTCCGCGCATTGTTCGATCTGGTCGAGACCGTCGGCGAGGACGTCCTCTTTCCGATTGCCGGCGAGATCTGCATCCGCCTCGCGATCCACATGAGCCTCGAGGAAGAACTCCTTTACCCATCGCTCAGCACCCTGATCGACGCAGACGGGATCGACGAGGCCATGCGCGAGCATCAGCTTACCAAGCGCCTGATCTCGGAGATCATGGACATGACCGGCCGCGGAGCGCGTCTCAGGACCAGGGTGCACGCGCTTGGCGAGCAGGTGATCGGCCATATCGACGAGGAAGACCGGCAACTGCTGCGCGACGCGCGCAGGGCATGGGAGGATGGCAGGGTCGACCTCGTCGCGATCGGAGTCCCGATGCAGAGCCGACGGCGCGATCTGTTCACTCTGGTCGGCTCGGCCGCCCTCGAGACCCAGGCCTTCGATGTCGACCTTCCCGCGGATGCCGTGGAATGCCTGGCGCAATCCGGCTCGCCGGTCGACGGCCAGGCGCGCCCCGAGCGCTCAGGCGCGGTCAGCCATGGCCGGCATTAGCCTTGGGCTCCCGGAAGGATCGTGGATACGCGGGCGGCCCACCGACAAGCGCCGGCAGCCAGGCTGCAAGGCCTGCCTCATGGTCCAATCGCAAGTCCCCTTGGCCTGTGCCGGGCCGATCTCGGCGCCCTCCATGACCTGACGGGCGAGAGCAGGCAAATCCCCAAGGGCGCCCATGTCCGGCTTCGGGGGAGGGAGCCGGAATTCGCCGTGCTTGTCCTCAGCGGCCTTCTGTTTCGCTACATCCAGAAGCGCGACGGTCGGCGGCAGGTGGTGGCGCTCTATTTTCCCGGCGACTGGGCAACCGTGGAAGCATTGGTCGGGACGCCGCTCGAAGGACAGATCGCGGCCCTCGTGCGAACCAAGGCGCGATTCATTCCCCGCGGCGAGATCCGCCAGCTGCTCGACAGGAGTCCCCGAATTCTTCGGCTGCTCACGATCGAGACGCTGTTCCAGACCGGAGTCCAATCCGCATGGCTGACCCGGAACAGCATCATGCCCGCGATTGCTTCGCTCGCGCATTTTCTGTGCGAGGTGGTCATCCGCTCCGGAGCGCCCGGCTTGGACGGCACGGCCTGCTGCCCGTTCCCTTTCTCGCAGCGGATGGTCGGGGAAACGCTCGGCCTGACGCCCGTCCACGTCAACCGCACGTTCCGGGTGCTGCGCGAACGAGGCCTGGCCGACGTGACTCGCGGAATCCTCCGGGTGAACAATGGGCGCGAGCTCGCGGCGCTGGCCGAGTTCGATCCGCATTATCTCGAGCTCCGCTCCACCTGGCCCTCGGACCCGGCCGGAACAGTGATTTCTTGACCGTTGTCATGGAGCGGCCGTTCGAAAGGTCGTGGACGAGGCCTTCGATGTGAAGGATGGGCCATGGACAGCGACAGTCGCACGGTGGATCAGGACGAAGGCAGGGAAGAGGATCGCGGCTCCATCCTCCGGCGGATCGAGGAGAAGCTCGACCGTCTCCTGGGACGGCGCGAGGATGACTGGCACGAGCGCGCGTGGGCGCCGCTGGATTCGCCATTCGCTTATTATGACCCCGGGGACCCTTCGCCCCGCTTGTTCGGCGGACCGCGGGCCGATGCCCCGGGGTGGGATCCGAGCCTTGCCGGCCCTCGCTTCGACCGCATCGACGTCGGCGCCGTCGGCAGTCATGCTGTCGACCCGGTCTCCTCGTTCGACGGCGGGCAAAGGCCGGCGTTCAGCCCGCACAGCTCCGCGCGCGAATATTATCTGCTGAGGCGGGCGATGGCCCAGAGGGGCGCTGGAGAGGGCGGGACCGGCTATGCCGACTATCGCCGGCGCAAGACGGCCGAGCTCGACCGCGAATATGCCGATTACTGCCGCGACCGGCAGGCGCGCTTCGATCGCGACTTCGAGGCCTGGCGGCAGAAGCGGAGCGGACCGCCGGCGCCGGTAGAGGAGCCTGCCCGGAATGAGCCCGGCGGCGAGGACGAGGCAAAGCGGCGTTGAGCGGGGGATCGCACGACGCGGCTGCCGTGCTCGTGCCCGATGGTCGCGCTCCGCGGCCGCGGAAGACTAGCGTATGAAGCACAAGCGTCTTGCCATTGTCGGAGCGATCGTCGTGGTCGTGATCGCGGCCGCCGGGATCCTCGCCCTGCTCAACAAGAATCTGGCCATCCGCTATGCCTCGATGGGCATTAATTGGGCGCGCTACCTCAATGCGCCGGCCGGTACGATCGAAACCGAGATGGCTCCCGGCGCCGCGGCGGGCAGAAAGCCGGCCTTCAATCTCGCCGCCTACGACACCGGGAAGGATTGGGCGAGCTACAACAAGACGCTGACCTCAGAGCGCTTCTCGCCGGTCGCCCAGATCACGCCGGCCAACGCGTCGCAGCTGAAGGTCCTGTGCACCTTCGACACCGGCAAGTTCACAGGCTTCAACTCGGGGCTCGTCGAAGTCCGGGGTCGCCTGCTCTTCTCCACCGAGTTCGATACCTACGCGATCGACCCCAACGATTGTCGTCCGATCTGGCACGCCCGCGAACATTACGCCCCCTCCACGCCGCAGGACGTCAGCCGCGGGGTTGCGGTGATGGACGGCCGCGTCTTCCGCGGCACGCAGGACGGCCGGGTCATTGCCTATGATTTCGCGACCGGCCGCAAGCTGTGGGCGACCAGGATCGCCGACCCGAAGAAGGCCGAAAGCACGCCCGCCGCGCCCATCGGCTGGAACGGCATGGTCTTCATCGGCACCGCCGGCGGCGACTTCAAGAACGTGCGCGGCCGCATGTATGCCCTCGACGCCGTCACCGGCAAAGTCGACTGGGAATTCTATCTGGTCCCCAAGCAGCCCGGTGACCCGGAGTATGGCCCGGAGGCGTCGTCCCCACTCAACGGCTCGACATGGCACAACGTGAATGGAGCGCCGATCACCGGCGGCGGCACCTGGACCTCGTACACGCTCGATACGAAATCCGGGCTGCTCTATGTCCCTGGCGGAAACCCCGCGCCGGACTTCGCGCAGGGGCTGCGCAAGGGCACCAACCTGCTGACCGGATCAGTCGTCATCCTGGACGCGAAGACGGGGGGCTATCGCGGCGACTTCAAGCTCGTCCCCATCGACTGGCACGATTATGACGTGTCGAGCGCGCCGGTGCTGGTCCACACCGCCGGCGGCCGCGACCTGCTCGTCGATGCGCCCAAGGACGGCCATCTCTACGGAATCGACCTCGCCGCCAGGAAGCTCCTGTACCGGCTCCCCGTCACGACCATCCAGAATCCGCGGGTGCCTTTCCGGCCGGGAGTCTCCGTCCATTTCTGCCCGGGGACGACCGGCGGATCCGAATGGAACGGCCCCGCCTACGATCCGATGAACAATCTCGTGATGATCGGACAGGTCGACTGGTGCACGACGGTCAAGGTCGCGGGCGCGAGAAAGGTCCTCTCCGTCAAGGATTACGAGGCCTGGTCGGCGGAGGACACGATCAATCCCTACGAGACCTGGGGCAAGCCCGACCCGACCTTCCACTGGGGCGGGTGGCTCTATGCCGTCGATGCCGACACCGGCAAATGGCGCTGGCGGGCCCACACCAACTTCCCGATCCAGAGCGGCGTCACGCCGACAGCCGGAGGCGTCGTCTTCTTTGGCGACATGGGTGGCAACTTCTACGCACTCGACGCGAACAGCGGCGGCAAGCTCTGGGGCAGGAAGATCGGCGGCGCTGTCGGTGGTGGAGTGATCACTTATGATACAGGAAAAGGTGAGCGCGTCGCGGCGGCTACCGGTCTCACCGAAATCCTGTGGCCGACTGAAATCACGAGTGCGAAAGTGGTAATCCTCGGCCTGCGCTGAGGCGTTGAAATCGACCGGACCGCCGCGCTAAAGGCAGAAACCAAAGCCTAGTCCAAGCCCTCCGGCCGCCATGCCTTGATCAGCAGCGCGGCGCAGCCGCAACATGTTCTGGCGCACCGCAGCTAGAGAGATGTAAGGCGACCTCGGCCTTGACGACCGTCATGTTTGCGGTCCTCGACAGGAATCTGTGGCGGGTTGCATTGCATCGAGCATCGCTCGCCTCCTCGCCCCTGACCGACAGCGAGTGCGTGACGGCCGTCGAAAAGTGAGAACAGGCCCTAATCGGTGGCTCCCTAGGGAACGCTCGCGGGCAATTCCTCGATATCATCGCCGACGGGCATTTCGACCTTGGGCTGATCCATTTCGCGCCCGATGGAATCGAGGCGATCGTAGAGTTCCTTGCAGCGAGCGCTCAGTTGCTGGCCGAGCTCGACGAGGTCGATCCTGCCCTGCTTCCATGCCTCCTTGGCGTCCTCGAAAAGCTTGGAATCCTCCTCGTCGATGTGATGCATCGTCTCTTCGCCCAGCACGTGAACCTTTGATTTGAACATCTCCTCGCGGCCGGTCATGCGCGTGATGTCGAGGATGAGATTCCGCGCCACCTGATGCTCGACGATTCCCTCGTCTACTTCCTCGACGTTGATGACCTCCTTCAGCGCGGGATAGAGAATGTCCTCCTCGATCTCCATATGAATGAGGAGCCGGGCACCAATCTCTCCGGATATCCCGATCAAGGCGTCTCCTTCGGCAGATTCGGCGCGGTCGAAAAGCTCTCGAAATCTCTGATGCTCTTCCTTGATTAGCACGATCGGTGGCGGATCATCGCGCATGATGGCGTGCGGCGGTGTTCTGCCGCGCTCTGCATAGTTGCTCATCTCTGGCCCTTCCCGTCACGCTTCGCCCGTCATGGCCGTCCCAAGTGCGTCGGACGCATAGCCTGCATCGCCCTTGCGTCGCGCTGACAGTCGTCAATGCCGGCCAACCGCTAATGGCAGGAATGGGGGTCGAAAGCAGACATTGCGATTGCGAGCGCGGATGACCGGGTGTCTCGAGTAGAAGGCACTGCTCGTAACATTCCTGCCGATGGTCAATTTATTTCATGCAGGTGCGATGCACGAGGGCAAAGGAACGCGAAAGCATGTTCCACAGCCGCAATGAAGGAAACTGATAATGAAAGTTTCGATGGTGCGCGGGGGTGGGTACGCTTGGATTCTGGCGGGCATGGTAAGCGGCGGCTTGGTCGCTTTGCAGGGATGCACGACAAGCGGCGTTGGGACCGGTCAAGCGGTGACCGGCAACGTGACTGCTACGTTTACCTGGAAAGCGGAAACGCCATCTCGCGGGACGATGATCGCGATGCTCAGCGATGGCACATCCTACCAAGGGCCGTTCTTTCAGATAACCCGGGAAACCACCGTCGAAGAGACGGCCCCGCTATGGGTGGGTTGGGCAGGACGGTGGCGCTGGCGCGGCTGGGATTATTGGGGCCCAACGCAAGCAGTAATAACCCACTACACCGGCCAGGTGCTCGCCAACCTTCAGGGAGCGGGCGGCTATATGCGCTGCCAGTTCACGCTTGCGAGCCCGTCCTCCGGAATGGCCGGGGGCGGCGCTGGCCAATGTCAGCTGCCGAACGGGACGGTGATCAGCGCGCAGTTCCCGCCGCAATAGTTGCTTGGAGGAATGAGTCGGTCATGGAAAGCCGCCGCGCCGAGATCGCGCGGGAGCACGACGATCACGAACTGATCGAAAGCAGCATAGGAGAGGAACCAGCGCCCCGCTTCTAGGGCACGGCCGGCGGGGACCAAGCCGATATCGCCACACAGGTCGAGCTCGAGCGAGTTCGCGACCCGGAGACGCACGAAGGCATCAACAAGGGCGACAAGATCGAGCACGGCGAGCGGAGCCTGAGCAGGCACCCAGGGGACAAGACGCCCTAATCGCTCAGAGCAGCTCGAGCGTCACCGTCACCGCGTCTTCCGAAGCGATCTCGGTCTTGCGCCGCACGTCTGCTTGACCGGAAAGATGTAGCCTCGCTCTTCACAGGGAACACCGAAGTGCAGCGCGTTACGTCGCGGATTTTCGACGCCAATCCGAGGCGAAGCCGTGGAGGGCGACATCGCGTGGGCACGGATCTCGCCGCAAAAACGCCTGGGGCACGCTTATGAAGTGCCGGCTGCCGTTCTCGCCCAGAACAGAAGGGGCACGGTAACATTGATCACAACCGCGAAAGCAGTCGTGGCGCGCCCTTTGTCAACCTGCGCGAGTCAGCGCGTCAATCGCGCCGTGGAGATGGGCGGCGGCGAGCTCGATATCACGATACTTGTACTGGCCCGCCCTGCTTTCTGCTGCGAGCAGGGCGCAGCGATGCACCCTGCTGAAATCACCATAGGGGAATTTGTAGTGCGCCTTTGTCCGGGCGGATTTCTCGTCGTCGATGCCAAGGTGCCATTTGCCGTATTCGGCCATCCCATGACGCTCGATGAACCTGTTCTCGTCTTCTGCCGAGGGCTGGTGCTCGCTCCAGTCGTCGCGCTCGTCCGCAACTGCCCTGCCGTCGCTGATCAGCTGTTGCGCATGCTCGAAGCCTCGCCGGTTGATCTCAACGGCCATTCCGGCCTCGAACTCCTACGGGCTTCCGTCGCAAGGAGCGTCGTTTATGGTTGTTGGCCGTGTGCCACCGCATAAGGAGCCAAGTCATCCCGTGACGCCAAACGGTCCTTGACCGACGTCAATTTTGGCGGGAATCAGCGGCTAACCTTCCGATTTGTCATCCGATGCGACGCGAGTCCGGGAAGCCGGCTCGTCGCTCTTGGGGTCGAGTGGCGGCTGGCCCCCTTTCAGACTAG
>CAMPIY010000038.1 GCA_946886645.1 uncultured Sphingomonas sp. | reverse complement strand
CGGTGAACGTGGTGGCGATGGCGATGATCCAGATCGCCTATTTCTACCCGCCCGCCTTCGGCTTCGACCATTTGTCCGACAAGCTTCTGTGGCTCGCCAACTTCATCCTGGTCGACGGCAAGCTGCGCAGCCTCTTCTCGATCATGTTCGGCGCGTCGATGATGCTGATCGTCGACCGTGCGATTGCCGCCGGGCGATCGGCCTGGCGGACCCATTATGCGCGGATGATCGTGCTGATGGGCTTTGGCTTCCTTCACTTCCTGCTGCTGTGGTGGGGCGACATCCTGACGCACTATGCCGCGGTCGGAATGGTCGCCTTCCTTTTCTTCAAGCTCCGCGCGCGTATCCTGTTCGCCGTCTCGATTTTCGGCTTCCTCTTTTATGCCGGCCCCAGCGCCTATTTCTCGACCAAGGGCATCGCCATGTACGAGCAGGTCCAGGCCGGAACCGCGAGCGCGGAGATGCGCAAGGATTATGAGGAGCGGGCCAAGGACCTTTTCCCTGATGCAAAGACGATCGCGGAGGACAAGGCGGCCCACCGGACCATTCCGACCCACGTCCGCGCGGCGGTTAACGAGGGCCTCGACACGCCCTTCGACCTGGGCCCGCTATGGATCGAGACATTGTCGCTGATGCTGCTCGGCATGGCCGGCTACAAGTCCGGCTTCCTCACCGGCGAATGGGATCGGCGCCGCTACCGCAAGGTCGCCATCGCCGGCATCGGAGCGGGTCTCGTCGGCTATTCCGGCTTCGCTGCCTGGTCCTGGCTCCACGACTTCGCCGCGCCTTACGCAATGACAGCCTACGGCGGCTATTCGCCGTTGCTGCGGCCGGTGATGGCCTGCGGCTATGCCGCGCTCGCCATCCTGCTTGTCAGCCCAGGCGGAATGCTGACCCAGCGCCTCGCCGCCGTCGGCCGAACGGCCTTCACCAACTATCTGGGTTGCACCATCATCGGAACCTTGGTGTTCTACGGCTTCGCAGGCGGCCTCTACGCCGAGGTATCGCGCAGCCAGGCGTGGCTGTTGGTCCCGCCCGTGTGGTTGCTGATGCTGGCTTGGTCGAAGCCCTGGCTCGAGCGCTTCCACTACGGCCCGTTCGAATGGGCGTGGCGCAGCCTGGCGCGCGGCAAGCTTCAACCGATGCGCAAACATCCGCGAATTGCACAGCCGGCCCCCGCTGGTGCATAGCAAGGCCCTGCATTGAATTAGCAGGGGGGATTGTCGGCATGGCACAGGCGCCGGAGCGGCTTCGGACTCTCGACATCGTCCGCGGCGTCGCCGTCATGGGCATATTGGCGATGAACATCGTCGGCTTCGCCATGCCGCAGGCGGCCTATTTCAACCCGACCGCCTACGGCAGCCAGGCCCCGATCGACCTTGCCGCCTATGCATTCAACTTCGTGCTGATCGACGGCAAGATGCGCGGCCTGTTTTCCTTCCTGTTCGGCGCCTCGATGCTGCTCGTCATCCAGAAGGCCGAGGCCAAGGGGGCCAACCCGGCATCGGTCCATTTCCGGCGGCAACTGGTGCTGCTGCTGTTCGGAGCGCTCCATTTCTACCTGATCTGGTTCGGCGACATCTTGTTCGGCTACGCCCTGATCGGGATGGTCGCCTGGTTCTTCCGCAACAAGGCGCCCAGGACATTGATCGTCTGGGCGACGGTCCTGATCCTGCTCCAGTTCGCCATCATGGCCAGCCTCGCGGTCAGCGTGAAGGGAATGGCGGACGCGATCGGTCAGCCGGGCGCAACGCCGGACATGATCCGCCAATGGAACGATATGACCGCCTTTGCCCGGGTGCCGACGGCGGCCGAATTGCAGGAGCAGCTTGGCCTGATCCTTGGACCCTGGGCGGGCGTCGCTCACAGCCAATTGACCAAGCACGCCTTCGACCCGCTGATCTTCGCCATGATGTTCGGGCCGGAGACGCTGGGCTACATGCTGCTCGGCATGGCCGCGCTCAAGTCCGGCTATCTGACCGGCCAGTGGAGCGACGAGCAATATCGCCGCGCCGCCATTCGCGGCTTCTCCATCGCGATTCCCTTCTATCTGCTGCTTCTCTGGCTGATCTTCCGCAGTCAGTTCAGCGTGCCGGCATTATTCGCCTATTCCGTCGCCGCCACCGTCCTGGTCCGCCCGTTCATGATCGCGGCGGTTGCGGCAACGGTCATATTGCTCACCCGCAAGGACGGCTGGCTGGTGGGTCGGATTTCGGCAGCCGGCCGTGCCGCCTTCACCAATTATCTCGGCACGTCGATCCTGATGACCGGCCTGTTCTACGGTTGGGGGCTGGGGCTGTTCGGCTCGCTAAGCCGGGCCGAGCTGTGGCTGGTCGTGATCGTCATGTGGGTCGTCATGCTGGCCTGGTCGAAGCCATGGCTCGACCGTTTCCACTATGGACCGTTCGAATGGCTATGGCGCAGCCTGTCGCGAGGTGAGCTCCAGCCGATGAAGAAGGCGCTCCCGGCGGTCGCCTAGATCCGGCCGAACCCCTGGTTGGTGACCTTCTTCCCGAAGCCGCCGACTCCGGCCCGCTTTTGCAGCGGATTGGTCGCCTCCTCGAACAGCTGGATCGTCTCGTTCCACAATTTGCGAAGCTTGACGACGTCGGGGACCAGCTCGTCCGGGAAGCGGTGCGTCTCGATGCAGATGCGCGCGGTCTGCTCGATCAGCTCGGCGACGGTGGCGAGCGGCTCCGCACCGAACTGGCGCGATTCGCCCTTCAGCGTATGGGCCGGAATGACCAGCGCCACCGTGTCCTGGCTGTGCATCGCCTGCTCGATCGCGGCGACGCTCTTGGCGCCGTCCTCGCGGTAGTAACTGAGGATGCGGATGAAGCCCGGGCCAAGCTCCGCCCGGCTCTTCTCGAAGTGCACCCAGTCGACGATGTTCGAGCCGTCTTCCACTTATCCACGCTCCCGGCGCGCCACCCGGCACGCAATTCCACATGCCCACGCCTAACCCCAAAAGGGTAAAGGACCCGTTATTTCGTCTTGCTATCGAACGGATTTTTCGGCGCGCGCATCGTCAGGCGCAACGGGACCGGCCCCAATTTCAGGTCGCGGCGCATCGAGTTGAGCAGGTAGCGCTCATAGCTTTTCGGAAGCTGGTCGACTCGCGTTCCGAAGATGACGAAGCTCGGCGGCCGCGATTTCACCTGGGTGATGTAGCGAAGCTTGATCCGCTTGCCCCCTGGCGCTGGCGGCGGGTTGGCCTCGATCGCGCGCTCGAACCAGCGGTTCAGTTCCCCGGTCGAAACCCGCCGCGACCAATTCTCGCGCACCTCGAAGGCCGCACCCAATAGCTGGTCGATGCCCTTGCCGGTCTTGGCCGACACGGTCAGCACCGGCACGCCCTTCAGCTGGCTCAACCCTTCGTCCAGCGCCGCCTTTACCCCGTTGAACAGCGACGAGGCATTGTCGGCCACGTCCCACTTGTTCAGCGCGATGACCAGCGCCCGCCCCTCGTCCAGCACCTGGCTTGCGATCTTCAGGTCCTGAACCTCCAGCCCGCGCGTCGCATCGAGCAGCAGGACGACCACCTCGGCGTGGTCGATCGCGCGGCGCGTATCCATCACCGACAGCTTTTCCAGCTTGTCCTCGACCTTGGCGCGTTTCCGAAGGCCCGCGGTGTCGACCAGCCGCACCGGCTTGTCGTTCCATGCCCAGTCCAGGCTGATGCTGTCGCGCGTAATCCCGGCCTCGGGGCCGGTGATCATCCGCTCCTCACCAAGCATCTTGTTGACCAGGGTAGACTTGCCGGCGTTGGGCCGGCCGACGATGGCCAGCTTCAGCGGCCCCTCGCCCTCTTCCTCCTCTTCCGCCTCGGTCGCGTAATGCTCATGCTCGACGTGCGGCCGAATCGCCTCGAACAGGTCGACCAGCCCCTCGCCATGCTCTGCCGACAGCGCGAACGGCTCGCCAAGGCCCAGCGCGAACGCTTCGAGCCGCCCGGCTTCGCCAGCCTTGCCTTCGGCCTTGTTCGCCGCGACGACCACCGGCGTTGACGCACCACGCAGCCAGCGCGCTATCTCTTCATCGAGCGGGGTTAGCCCCTCGCGCGCATCGATCAGGAAGAGCGCGACGTCCGCCTCATGAACCGCCGCCTCGGTCTGCGCCCGCATCCGGCCGGGCAGGCTCGCCGGGTCCTGGTCCTCGAACCCGGCGGTGTCCATCACCCGGAATTCCAGCCCCAATAGCCGGCCCTCGCC
The DNA here is from genome assembly GCA_946886645.1 of uncultured Sphingomonas sp. The sequence continues at coordinate 6,787 of CAMPIY010000038.1, read as the reverse complement.
CTCCCGCCGGTCGCGGGTCACGCCGGGCCGGTCGTCGACCAGCGCGATACGCTTGCCGACGAGGCGGTTGAACAGCGTCGATTTGCCGACGTTCGGGCGGCCGACGATGGCGACGGTGGGTAGGGGCATGGCGGGCGCTCTAATCGAACTCGTCCGTCATTGCGAGCGTAGCGAAGCAATCCAGCCGCAACTGGATTGCCGCGTCGCTAACGCTCCTCGCAATGACGATTATCGATAAGCGATCAGCCGTCCGCTATCGGTCAGAAGGTAGAGCGTATTGTTCGCCACGACGGGCTGGAAGCTGACGCCGTCCTTCAGGTCGATCTGGCTCTGGAAGCTGCCGTCGGTCGGGTTGACGTTGATCAGCGCGCCGTTCGATCCGGCCAGGATCAGCCGGTCGCCGGCGAGGACCGGCCCGACATAGCTGATCGGCCCCTTCTTGTCCTTCATATGCTCGTAACGGGGGAGCTGGTTGATCCACTTGATCTTGCCCGTCGAGCGCGCGATCGCGACCAGCTGGGCGCGGTCGTTGACCGCGAACACCCAGTCCCCGGCGACCCAGGGCGTCGCGATGCCGGCGAAGTTAAGCTCCCAGATGCGCTGGCCGGAAAAGAGGTCGAGCGCGACCATGCGCCCGCCCTGTCCGACGGCATAGACCACGCCGCTGTCGATCACCGGATCGGCATCGATGTCGGACAGCGAGGCGACACTGGTCGTGATCGAGGTCCGCGACAGGGCGTCCTGCCACACCTGCCGCCCATTCTCGTAGCGATAGGCATTGAGCTCACCGGACGAGAAGCCCGCCACCACCGTGCCCTGCCCGATCGACGGAGCCGCCGAGCCGAACACGCCGGCGATTTCCAGCGCCGCGGCGTTCGACCAGTTGGTCGATCCGTCGGCGGTCTTGAGCGAGTAGATCTGGTTGTCCTGGCTCATCACATAGACGGCATCGCCGGATACCGACGGCTCGCCGCGAAGCGGGCCGCCCGGACGGACGGTCCACACCGCCGCGCCGTTGGTCGCATCGAGCGCCGCGACATAGCCAAGGCCGTTGGTCGCATAGATCCGGCCATTGTCGTAAGCGACGCCGCCGCCATAGACCGCCCCGCTATTGTTGCCGATGTCGCCGAACCGCGCCGACCAGACCTGCCCGCCATTGCGTGCATCGAAGGCTCGGACCGTGCCCGCTGTATCGATCGTGTAGACCCGACCGTCGGCGACGACCGGTCCGCCGCCCAGGCGGCCCTTGTTGCTGCTCCCCTGGCCGATCGAAGCGGTCCAGGCGACGCCCAGCGAGCTTCCAAGCGCGACATGGCCGACCGACTTCCTCGCATTGCCGCCCGACTGAGCCCAGCTGTCGTTGACGGCCGCGGCCGGAAGCGAAACGGGGATCGCCGCCGTCGCCGGGTCGATCTCGATGTCGGCCTCGTTCACCAGCACGGCGATGCGGTCGCCCAGGACGCGCGTTTTCGGCTTCTTCTTGAACAGGCCGCCCCCCGCGCAGCCGGCCAGCATGCTGGCCGAGACGAGGAGGATGGTAAGCTTCGATACATGACGCATGGATCGTGATCCTAAAGGGAAGGAGTTGCGGCGGGGTCGCCGGTAATGGAGGCGGAGGCGTCGATGCCGAGCGAACCGGCGATCTGGACCGCCCGGTCGCGGATCGTCTGGGGCACTTGGCGGTCGGCGGCGATCGCCGCGAACAGCCGCCCGGCGCCCGCGCGGTCGCCCTTGGCGAGCATCGCCATCGCGGTCAGCTCTCCGGCGGTTCCGTAGAAGGGCTTGCCGGGCTCGACCAGCGGCTTCAGTCGGGCGATAACCTCGTCGGGCTTCATCGTGTCGAAATCGATCATCGTGCCGCGCACCGTGGCCAGGTCGCGGAACGGCTGGGGCAGGCCATCGTCGGCCGCGACCTGCTTGTAGATCTCGCTGGCCGCCTTGCGATCGTTCTGCTGCGTCGCCAGCGAAGCGCGGCCGAGCAGCGCCGTCGCCCGCGTCACATCGTTCGAGGATTCGCTAAGCGGTATCAGATCGGCCTGGGCGCCCTTGATGTTCCCGGCGCCGACCTTGTCGAGCGCGGCCGACATCGCCTCGCTGTTGGCGATGGCCTGCTGGTCTTGCCGGTGCTGCCAATAGAGATAGCCGCCGATCGCCGCCAGGAAGATGACCAGGCCGGCAATGATCCACTTGCCATAGCGTTCGGCCGTCTCGCGAAGCTGGTCGCGGCGGAGGTTTTCATCGACTTCGCGGACGAATGTATCGGCCGGATCGGTGGGAAGCGCCAAAGAATCCTCTTACGTCAATCTGGTGGTCGTGCGCCGCATCGCTTCCTTCCCCACCCCATATGAATAGAAGCTGGCGGCGCTCCGTCTAGCGCGGCGAACGGGAAAGGCAAAGACTCAAGACTTCGGCCGGTAGGTCTGCTCTTCGGTCGGGAAGCTGCGCGCCCTGACTTCCTCGCGATACCTGGTCGCAGCGGCGCCGATTTCGCTCGCCAGGTCGGCGTAGCGCTTCACGAAGCGGGGCGTGCGCTCGAACAGGCCCAGCATATCCTCGGTCACCAGGACCTGGCCGTCGCAATTGGCCGAGGCGCCGATCCCGATCGTGGGAATCGAAACGGCGGCCGTCGCCTTGTCGGCGATCTCCTCCATCACGCCCTCGATGACCACGCAGAAGGCACCGGCGTCGGCAACCGCCCTCGCATCGCCGACGATCTTCTTCGCCTCGGCGTCGCTTTTGCCCCGAGCGCCATAGCCGCCCAGCACATTCACCGCCTGAGGGGTCAGGCCGACATGGGCGATCACCGGAATTCCGCGATGGGTCAGGAAATTGATGGTTGGCGCCATCGCTTCCCCGCCTTCCAGCTTCACGGCAGCGCAGCCGGTTTCCTTCATGATCCGCGACGCGCTGGCGAAAGCCTGTTCGGGCGAGCCCTCATAGGACCCGAACGGCATGTCGACGCCGACCAGCGCATGCCAGCTTCCGCGCACCACCGCCGCGCCATGCGCGCACATCATCTCCATCGTCACCGGGACGGTCGAGGGCAGGCCGTAAATCACCTGCCCCAGGCTGTCGCCGACCAGCAGCATCTCGCAATGCGGGTCGAGCAGCTGCGCCATCCGCATCGTGTAGGCAGTCAGCATGACGATCGGCTCGCCGGTCTTGCCGTCTTTCTTGCGGGCGCGGATGGCAGGAACCGTCATCCGCTTGCCGGGGACCGGCGTTGGCGTCGCGCGGCTGGTCGCGCTGTCGATGGTGAAGGTGGACATGTTGCCGCCTTAGCAGCGCCGAGCCCAAGACAATAGCTGCGTAGCAGCACATTGGCTTGGGCGAAGAGACGCTGCGGCGGCCGGCCGACGACCGGCTGCAAGCCGCGTCGATCGACGTCACGGATTTACTCCGTGACGGCTCACCGCGCTTTCCGGGGAGTCGGCAACCAGTCCCGCCCTGCTTTCGCTTCGCCGTTACCGAGTGCCGCCCAGCAGACACCACTTCCCCCCGCGGGCGCGCGTGGTTGGTCTCCATTCGCAACCGGCCCGCCGACAACCGGGCGAATTAACCGGATGGGGAGCCTAGCCAATGCCCACCCCTGTCCCGGCCCGAGTCCGGGGCCACAGCAATCGAAGAGGTATTTCGATGACCTTCAAGACGATGTTCCTTGCCGGCGCCCTGTTCGCGGCGTCGACGGCAATCGCAGCGCCGCCGCCAACCAGCCCCGGCGCCGAAAATGCCGCCACTCCCGCCACCCCGGCAACGCCCGCCACTCCGGCCGATCCATCGACGGGAACGGCGGCGACGCCCGCCACTCCCGCAACCCCCGCCGAACCTTCGGCGAAAGCGAGCGATCCGCTGTCGCCCGACGAGCAAGCCACCACAGCGGAAACCAAGGCCGAAAAGCCGGTCAAGAAGGCGGCGAAGAAAAAACCCCGCTAACTGGACGCAAATCCCCCGGAAAGGCGCGTCCGCGTTCGGGCGCGCCTTTTTACCGGCTCAGCCACCCCCGCTTCGCCGCCAGCCTGGCGAGCTGCCAGATTCCATAGCAGCAGATCATGACCACGATCGGCACCGCCAGCGCGTCCGATGGCGTGTTGTCGCGCATGGCCGGAACGATCAGGACGCTGCTGAATTGCACGACGACGAAGACCAGCGACGCAAGCAGCAGGGGGCGCGACCACGCCTTGCGAAGCAGCAAGCCGAGCGCGCCAACAAGCCCCAGCCCGACGGCCAGCGCGAAGGCGACATAATACCAGTCGGGCCGTGCCTCGAGCATCGCCCGCTGGTCGAGCGGAAGCGCCGCGATGTCGGCGCCGCTCATCCGATACTCGACGTAGAAAAAGAAGCAGCCGACCAGTTCGAACAACAGGGCGGCGATGGCGGCGGCCCAATACCAGCCCGGCGCCGCCGTCCCTGCGCGCAATTCGCTGTTTTCGGTCATTTCCTGCCCCTCTTCGGTAAATTCGATGCGCGAAGACTGCCCTGCTCCGCCCGTACAGGCAAGCGCACCCATCCCGATCAGCTTCGGTTCACATAGCTTATGCTACAACCCCGATATTGATCTTTGGGAGAATGGATGATGCGCCTTCTCGTTCTTGTCGCCGCCGTTTCCGCCCTCGCGGTAACCGGCCCGGCCACCGCCAAGCCCCGTGAATCGGGCGAGGCCAAGCTCGCCAAAATGCTCGATGGCCGAGTCGCGGGCCAGCCGACCGACTGTATCCGGACCTGGACCCGGAACGACATGCGGACGATCGACGGTACTGCCTATGTCTTCGGGCATGGCGATACGATCTACGTCAACCGCACCCAGGACCCGCGCTCGATCGACGAGGACGACACGCTGGTCGTCAAATCGACCGCCACGGGCACCCAGCTTTGCCGGACCGACCAGATTACGACGTTCGACAACCGCGGCCGCTTCTATTCGGGCAATGTGTTCCTGTCGGAATTCATCCCGTACAAGCGGGTTCGCCGCTAAAATCTAAGCTCCGGGCAGCCCCTGCCCGGAGCCTTATGCCTTCGACCTGGTCGCAACGTCGCCGCCCAGGGCGCTTTCCTGGCTGCGATCCGTCGTCGACGATTCCTCGGAAGTCTCCCGATCCCGTTCGAGCGCCACGTCTTCCTGCTCGCCTCGTTCCCGTTTCTCGCCCAGCCCCGGCTTGTCGCCTTCATGCATCCGCCGGTCGTCGCGCGGGCGGTTCGGGGGGTTGGTCATGATTTTCCGTCTCCATTCTTCAACGGGGATCCAACGCATCGCGACGGGCTCGGTTCAGCCGTGGCGCGCGCCGGCGAAATGCCGATTGACATTGTGATGTTATATGATAACAATTGTCATTAGCAAAACGATAAGGGGCCGCGCATGACATCGAACGTCGAACCTGCCCGCCCCATCCTCAATTCGGAGCAATGGACGCTAGCCGGCTTGTCGCTGCTGATGCTGTTGTCGTCCCTCGGCACCAGCATCGCCAATGTCGCCTTGCCGACCCTGGCGACGGAGTTCCACGCTTCCTTCCCGCAGGTGCAGTGGGTCGTGCTTTCCTACCTTCTGGCGATTGCCGCCCTGATCGTGGGGATCGGCCGCATCGGCGATCTTTTCGGCCGCCGCCGGGTTCTGATCGCGGGGACCGGCCTGTTCACCACCGGATCTATCCTGTGCGCCGCCGCTCCGGGAATTGGAGCCCTGATCGCCGCACGGCTGGTGCAAGGCGCCGGTGGAGCGGTGATGATGGCGCTTACGCTTTCCTTCGTGGCGGAGGCGGTCGCTCCGGAACGGACGGGCCGCGCCATGGGGCTGCTCGGAACCATGTCGGCGATCGGAACGGCGCTCGGCCCTTCCCTGGGCGGCTTCCTGATCGCCGCATCGGGGTGGCAATCGATATTTCTCCTGTGCGCCGCATTTGGCCTGGCCGCACTCGCACTGAACGCCCGTCATCTCCCAAGGGATCGCGCGGCGCCTGTCCGGGCGCCGTTCGACCTGCCGGGCATGTTCCTGCTTGCGATTGCATTGACGGCTTATGCCCTGGCCATGACGATCGAAAAGGCGCGCATGGGCTTCTTGAGCATTTCGCTGCTGCTGGTCGCGTTCGCCGGCGCGGGTCTGTTCGTCCGCAGGGAAAGGCAGGCCGCTTCGCCGCTGGTCGAGTTGACCATGTTGCGCGACCGGAACCTGGGAGGCGGGCTTGCGATGAGCGCGCTTGTGACGACCGTTCTCATGGCGACGCTGGTGGTCGGGCCCTTCTATCTGTCGCAGGCGCTGGGCTTCGAAGCGGCCGCGGTCGGGCTGGTGATGTCCGTTGGTCCGCTGGTCGCCGCGATCACCGGCGTCCCGGCCGGCCGGCTGGTCGACCGGCTTGGCGCCCAGCGTATCGCCGCCACGGGGATCGTTGGGGTGATCATGGGCTCCTTGCTGCTGGCGATGTCGCCCGCCTCGACCGGAACCAGCGGCTACATTGCCTCGATGGTGCTGATGACGGCGGGATATGCCTTGTTCCAGGCCGCGAACAATACCGTCGTCATGACCGGTACCGGTGCCGCCAATCGGGGCGTCGTTTCCGCGCTGCTAAACCTCTCCCGCAACCTCGGGCTGATCACGGGGGCGTCGCTGATGGGCGCGGTGTTCGCGCTGGCCTCCGGCATGGACGGCGCCGGCTCGGCCACAGCGGCGGCGGTTGCGACGGGAATGCGCTTGACCTTCGCGGTCGGAACGCTGCTCAGCCTGGCGGCGCTTGCAATCGTCTTCAGCGCGCGAAGCAAGGGCTCACAGGCTGCGCCGGCCTGACAGCCATCACTCCCA
>CAMPIY010000037.1 GCA_946886645.1 uncultured Sphingomonas sp. | reverse complement strand
GCGATCTTCTCGCCGACTTCCTTGTCGCCGTTGGCCGAGATGATGCCGACCTGGGCGATCTCGTTCGAACCGGCAACCGCCTTGGAGCGGCTCTTGAGGTCCTCGACGACCTTGGCGACGGCGAGATCGATGCCGCGCTTCAGGTCCATCGGGTTCATGCCGGCCGCGACCGACTTCATGCCCTCGCGGACGATCGCCTGGGCGAGCACGGTGGCGGTGGTGGTGCCGTCGCCGGCGAGGTCGTTGGTCTTGGACGCGACCTCGCGCAGCATCTGCGCGCCCATATTCTCGAACTTGTCCTTGAGCTCGATTTCCTTGGCGACGGTGACGCCGTCCTTGGTGATGCGCGGCGCGCCGAAGCTCTTGTCGATGACGACGTTGCGGCCCTTCGGCCCCAGCGTCACCTTGACCGCGTCGGCGAGGATGTCGACGCCCTTGAGGATGCGCTCGCGCGCGTCCCGGCTGAATTTCACGTCCTTGGCTGCCATCTGGCTACCCTTTCATCTTTGAATCTTCACAAATGTTCACGGTGACCAAGGTCAGCCGACGATCCCCAGGATGTCGCTTTCCTTCATGATGATCAGGTCTTCGCCACCGATTTTCACTTCGGTGCCCGACCATTTGCCGAACAGGATCTTGTCGCCGGCCTTGACGTCGAGCGGCGTCACCTTGCCGTCGTCGGCGCGGGTGCCGGTGCCGACGGAGACGACTTCGCCTTCCTGCGGCTTTTCCTTTGCGGAATCGGGAATGATGATCCCGCCCGCGGTCTTTTCATCGGCCTCGACCCGGCGGACGAGGACACGGTCATGAAGCGGCCTGAAACCCATGTTGAATGACCCTTTTGCTTCTCTTGAGTTGAATGCTCCGCTTGGCACTCACGATAGGCGAGTGCCAGCGTTGCGGCGCATATGGGTCGCGGTTTCCACCCCGTCAACGGGTAGTGCGGAAGCTTTTTTCGGCCGACGCGCGGGGGCGTGGCTCTTCAGGGACGAATGTTCAGCCGCCAGCTGACCGAAAGCCGCCAATCCTCGTCATAGGCGGGATAGGGATCGTCGAGGACATGGGCATATTCGACCTCGATCATCGCCTTGTCGGTCCATGCGAACCGGACTCCGGCACCGGCCGAGGCGAGGTCGAAGTCCATGCCGCCGAAGCCCTGGCGGGCGAGCAGGCGGACCTTGGCCGCGTCGGCGAAGCCGTAAAGCTCGCTCGACGTGAATTTGCCCGAGCGGATCGGGCGCCAGGCGAGCTCCGCCAGTCCGCCAAGCCCACGGTCTGCGCTGATCAGGCCCACCTCGAAAGCGCGGCCGATCTCGGCGCCCCCGATCGAGTAGCGCTCGACCGCCGGAAGGGCATCGCGCGTCCATTGCCCGCTGGCGCGGAGACGCAACGCGGCCCGCTTGCCGATCGCCTGGTCGAACGAAGCGCGCCCGTTGATTTTGAAGAAGTCCGCCTCGCCGATGGTGAGGGGCACGCGCGCGCCGAGGATGGCCAGCCCCTTGCTAGCGCTGACGCTGCCATTGAGCGTCCGATGCTTCCCCGCCTCCGCATAGGCCGCGGCCGCCCGCAGCGCCCTCGATCGCTCGGTCGAGATGACCGACCCGAACGCCGCATTTTCGCTGTTCAGCCCGTCCAGGCCGAGGCTGAGCGTCATGTTGCGGCGATAGGAGCGGATGAAGGGGTAGCTCAGGGTCATTCCCAGGCTCCGCGCCTCGCCCGCCTGGTCGGTGCCATCGGGGCGGGTGCGGAGGAAACCGGCGTTGAGCGACAGACGCATCCCGTCGGAACCGATCGGGGTCGAATGGCTGAGCCCGAAATAAAGGAGGTCGCTCGCATCGATCGAACTGATGACGTTCAATTGGGTTTCGTCGCCCTCGCGGAGCAGGCGATACGCCCTGGCGGTCGCGCTGACCTGCCCGTCCTCGACCAGCCGTGTGGTGCGGTTGTCGAAGCTGAACGAGACAGTTGGCCGTTGATAATCGAGATTCAGGATCAGGCGCACGCCGCCGGACCCGGTCCCCATTTGCAGTTCCGGCTTCACCTTGAGCCCCGGGATATCCTGGATGAGCGAAAGATAGCGCTCCATCGTCCGCCGGCTGGTCGGCCGCTCTTTCGTCAGGCGTGCGGCATAGCGTTGAACCAGCCCCAAAGGCCGTCCCTCGACTTCGCCGGCCAGGATCACCGCCTCGATATGGCCTTCGGCGACCATGATTCGAACATTGCCCGACGACAGGTCCTGTTCGGGGATGGCGATAGTGAAAAGCGCGACTTCGGACCGGCCATAAGCTTCCGACATGGCATCGGCGAGCGCCTGCAGATTGGCCTTGCTTGCCGGCTGCCCGACAAAGGCCCCGGCGGCGCGGGCGACGCTTTCAGGAACGTCGGTGCCTTCGAACGAGATGTTGCGGATCGGCGGCGCCGCTTCGTCACCGGCGTCGACCCGCGTGGCGGCCGCCGGCGCGGGTTGCTCGTCCCGTTGCAGTTCCGTCGAGGCTGGCGGCCGGCGATCGACCCGGTTGCGGTCAATCGGCGTGCTCGTTTGCGCCGATGCGGCGCCAGACAGTCCGGCGAGGACCAAGAAGCACGATGGCCGGATCCGCATCCAAATCCCCCCGAGAAGGCCGTCGGGGGCGGGCCGGTCCGGCCGGCGCCGCCCCTTTTCAGCCTTTACTGGCCGCTGGTCCCGCCAAGCAGGCCGGTGACGCCCTGCACGATACCCTGGACGGCGCCGGTTGCCGGAGCGGTCGTCCCGCCCGTCTGCCCGGTCGGGAGCGCGCCGGTAACGCCGCCGATGATTCCCTGGACCGGATTGCTCGCCGTCTGCGATCCGCCGGTGTTGTTGGAATTGAGCGTCAGAACCTGGCCCTGCGTTCCCACGCCTACCGTCAGCGCGCTGCCTTGCGACTGGGTTGGCGAGAGGACGCTGGCGCCGATCAGCGGCGTCTGGTTGGCCGAGCCAAGCACCTGGGCGTTGCCCAGCGTCAAATTAACCAGCTGCCCGGTCGAGGCGGTCAGACCATCGACCAGATATTCCTGGCCATTGCCGGTGCGGACCAGCGTTTTGCCGGTCGCGTCGACCACTCCCATCACGGTGCCGACGATCGGAATGCCGCCCGGCGTTCCGGAATCGACGAGATCGGCGAGGATCGTGCCATGGCCCGCCACGCCCTGCAGCGTATTGCCGGTCGCGACCAGAACCCCCGAAACCACCGGCAGGCGGCTGTTCGGATCGCCGGTATTGGCGAGGAGGCCCGTGCCCGCCACGCCGTTCGGCCCGACAAGGCCGCCGACCGCGAGCGCACCGGCCGACCCCAGAGCGCCACCGGACCCGGCAGCGCCGGGCTCGCCCTGCGGCCCTTGCGGCCCGGCAGGTCCTTGCAAGCCGTTCTGGCCGACGCTCGAGATTCGCGTCGTGCCGTTGGATTCACAACCGCCCAGCCCAACAAGCAGGACGGAGGTCGACAGTAAAGTCGCGAGATTTTTGATTGCCCGAGTCATACCTACTTCCCTTCAGAAGTTGGACCGAGCATTAAAATCATCTCACACAACATTGTTCCAGTCAAGTCCCGATATGGGACAAGTATGGATCAACTAAGTAATTCATAAGAAACTTGGTTAATCTGCCGTGCTCTACGGACACGCTAGAATCTTACTTGGAATGAATGGCCGACATCTATTGCAATTGTTCGGTGGAAGACATGAACAAACGCGCGTGGAATCTGAATATCCACACGGCACCCGTTACATTGCCGGAATCAACCCCAGTCGTTCGCGCCGGTTCCATCGCCACAGCATGAGCACCGCCACGACGCCAAGGCCCGCCGCGAGGCCGACCCAGATGCCAATGCCCCGCCAGTCCAGCGCGAACGCCAGCGCGACACCGACGCCCAGCCCGATCGCCCAATAGCCGAACAGGGCGTAGATCATCGGCACGCGCGTGTCGTGAAGGCCGCGAAGCATCCCCGCCCCCACGACCTGCGCCCCATCCATGATCTGGAACAAGGCGGCGACGAACAGGAAGGAAACCCCGAGCGAAATGACGTCCGCATTGGCCGGCGTGTCGTCGAGGAACAAGGTGATGAGGTCGCGCGGGAAGATGTACATCAGCGCCGCCATCACCGTCATGAAGGCGGTGCCGAGCCCGAATGCCGTCCAGCCGGCCAGCGTGACCCCGTCATTGTCGCGGCGCCCATAGGCGAGGCCAACCCGAACGGTCGCCGCCTGGCCCAAGGCCAGCGGGATCATGAAGGTCGTGGCCGCGATCTGGAGCGCGATCTGGTGGGCGGCGACCGACGGGGCACCGAACAGGCCCATCAAATAAGCCGCCGCGCTGAAGACGCCGCCTTCGAAGCCCATCGTCAGGCCGATCGGGCCACCGAGCCGGAACAATTGCCGGAAGCGCGGCCAGTCGGCCCGCCAGAACCGGCCGAACAGGTGAAAACGCCGGAACTGCCGGTCGGTCAGGATGACGGCCGCGAGTGCAAGCGCCATCGCCGCCCAGACGATCGCGCTGCCGATGCCGCCGCCGAAAATCCCGAGGCGGGGCAGGCCGAAATGGCCGAAGATCAGCGACCAACTGACCAGGGCGTTGAGCGGAATGCCCGCAGAGCTGATCGCCAGGATCCAGGCCGGCCGTTCCAGCGCGGAAACGAAGTTGCGCATGCACTGGAACAGCATCCACGACGGGATGACCCACATATAGCCGCGCAGGAAGTGCCCGGCGAGGCGCGCCAGCTCCGGCTCCTGCCCCAGCGCCAGGATCACCTTTTCCGCGTTCCACAGGACGATCATGGTCGGAACGGTCATGATGGCGGCCGCCCATAACGACTGGCGGAATGTCCTGCGAACATCGCGCACCGCGTTAGACCGCTCTCCCAACGCCGACGCGATCATCGGCGACGAGGCGGTCAGCACGCCGAGCGCGAACAGGATCATTCCGAACGACAGGCTCAATCCAAGCGCGGCGGCGGCCAGTTCCTTCGCTCCAAGCCAGCCGAGCAGGATGACGTCGGTCGCCTGGATAAGCTGCATCGTCAGGTTTGCGAGCATCAGCGGCCAGGCAAGCGAGAGGGTCGCGCGAAGCTCTCCGCGCCAGTCGCTCCTGCTCAGCTGCACTGTGTCCGCCCGGCTCATGCGAAGGGCGGTTAGCAGCTAGGGCGCGCCGCGAACACCGTCACGAACGAAAGCCACCCGGCCGAGCTCGCCGCGTCGAAACCGGCCGAGCTTTGTCCCTGCTATACCGTGACGCCAACACGCCAAATCGGTTCAGTTATTTGGCAATCGGCGTGAACTTCACCTCCGCCCCCATGTCGTCGGTGGCATCGAAGCCGTCCCTGGCGCGCTTCGTCACCACATAGCAGCCCGCGCCCTCCGGATGATGCTCGGAGGCAAAGCAGAGCTTCTTGTCTTGGTTCCAGGCAGTTCCGCGATAGGTTTCGTCGACCGTAACCTTGCCGATCGGTGCGCCATCAGCCGACGTCAGCTGATAATCTCCAACCGGAGGAAGCCCATTGCCCTGTAACCAAACAACCATTCCGGGATCGTCCGCGGAGCTTGGTCCGGCCGGGGATTGGCCAGTGGCTTCGGAACCGCCCTCCGTGGTTGCTCCGGCCTGCGATTGGCTGTTGGCTTCAGGAGCGGGCGCATTGTTGCTGCAGCCCGCAAGCAATGCGATCGACAAGGTAGTGGCAATGATCCGCAGTATAGGCATGGCGTCAGGCTCCTCTCGATAGATCCGGGAAAATTATGCGCTCCCGATTATAATTTCAGTGCAAATCCACATGTCGGCGACACGTAAACGGTTCTGGTGGGCATGAACCCGCCGCCGGCGCGGGGGCCAGCGGCGGGCCGCGGTCCGGCGGGAAGAAGCCGGCCCGCCGGGCGCTAGCTGCTGAGGCTTAAAACTCTCCGGCTACGCCCAGCCTTACGCCCGTATTCTTGTGCCCAGCGTGGGAAACGCCGAGGTTCACCGCCATCGGAGCTTCAGTATTGAACCGATATTGCAGTGACCCGCCGAAGGCATATTCGCCCCGGAACATTGCACCGTTGAACACGTAGCTGATGCGTCCAGGTGCGGAAGGCATCGGCGCACTGGCCATGGCCATGGCGGCGGCAACGCCCTGCTTCATGTCACGCCGATCACGATTTCTGAGGTCAAACAGCGTATCAACCTGGCCCTCGAACAGATCCTGCGTTGCCTGAAGCGCGCTGATTTGGGTCGTGTGCGTTGCCACGGTCGTCTGCACCGCCGAGACGTCGCCAGTTACGGCCGCGAGCTGGCTGACATTGACCGCGTCGGTGTCCGCCACGCCGGCGGCGACGTTCACGATCCTGCGTTCGTTCCCTGCTGAGCCGACGGAAACGGTGTTGGCCTGGTCGGCGATTGACCTGGCACCAATGGCGGTGCTGCCGACAGCATTTGCCTGGGCGTCCGCGCCGATTGCAATCGAATCGGCAGCAACAGCCAAGGCACCGCCATCGTCTCCATCAAGGTCGCCACCAATAGCGATGGCGCCGGCGGCACCCGTTGCGGAAAATCCGCCGATGGCAATGCTTGCCGTTCCGAAGGCACTGGACCGGAATCCGACCGTGGTCGATTGTTCCGACAAGGCGAAAGTGCCCCAGCCGACGGCAATGCTGTCCTCGCCCGTTACGGTGGCGGCGATTCCGACGGCGACACCATTTTGAGCCGTGACGGAAGCTAGTGCGCCCAAGGCGGTGCCCTGGGCCCCGGTGACCGAGCTCGACCAGCCGAGCGCGGTGCCGCCAACCCCCGCAACCAGGCTCTGGCTGCCCACGGCAGTTGCCGTGACAGCGGTGGCCTCGCTGTGCGCGCCGATTGCCGTCGCCGAGTCCGCGGTTGCATCCGCCGATGCGCCGATCGCGGTACCGTAGGACACAACCCCGGGCAACGTACCGACGGATGAGAAGGCGCCGACGGCGACATTGTCGAAACCGGAAGCGATCGAGCCATAGCCGATGGCCGTGCCTCCCAAGGTCCCTTGCGACGGCTCGGCAACCACGATGATCAGGTCCGCGGCTTCATCCCTGACGAGGGCGGCGCTGCCAACAGCCGTTCCGCCCAGCGCGAAGACGGTCGCGGAATTACCAAGCGCCGTTCCGTCCGGGCTTTCCGAACTTGCCTGAGCGGCTACGCCGACGGCGGTCGACCGAATCGCTGCGGCGCTGGCGGAAGTTCCGCATTCCAAGGCGCCGGCGCTTGCCGGAGGGGCTTGGGCCGCGCCGTTGATATCGCAGGCCTGCTGGGCGCTCGCGGGCGCGACCATCAGCGCTCCCGCCAGCAAAGCTGAACCGGAAAGCAGTGCAAATTTTGTGAAGGTCATGGCTTCTTTCTCCCTTCGGTTGAATCCCGCATGACGCGGGAGAAGGAGCGCCCAAGTTATTGATTGCATTGGTTGCTCCTTGCGAAGAAGATGCCCGTCCGAAGCGGGGCTGACCTGATGAACGACCGATTTTCAGCGGATGATTTGCTGAGGATGGATGCTTCGGCGCGGATTCCGCCGCCGATCGACCTCGCCCATACCCCTCCGTTCCAGCTGGGCGACGCCGAGGTCCTCCCGGCGAGTCGCGAAATCTTTGGCCATGGTGAAAGCGCGGTTCTGGAACCATTGGTCATGCAGGTGCTCGTGGCGCTGCACTTGGCGCGCGGCGAAACCCTGAGCCGCGACGATTTGATCGATGCCTGCTGGGGCGGGCGCGCCGTGACCGACGACGCGCTCAATCGCGTGATCACGCGGTTACGGGCGCTGGCGCGCGATTTCGGCGGCTTCGAGATCAAGACCATCACCAAGGTCGGCTACCGGCTGGTCGACCTGCGCCAAGCTGGCACCGCGAAGCGCCGTTCGGCTGTCGATCGTCGACGACTGCTGCTCGGAGGCGGCGCGGCGGGTGCGTGCCTCCTCGCCTATGGCGGCTGGCGCCTCACCAAACCGCCCCCGTCGCCGGAAGCAGACGTCCTGCTTCAGAAAGGACTCGCGACCCTGCAGAACAACGACATCATCGAGGCGCCGGACCCGGGCACGTCTCTGCAGGCCATCGCTTTCCTAACCGAGGCAACCGATGCGGCGCCCGATTCCGCGATCGCCTGGGGTGCGCTCGCCCTCGCCTATTCCGTGCGCAAGAGAGCGGTACCGCCGGCCGAGCGGGCAGGCCTCAATGCGAGAGGTCGCGCGGCCGCCGAAAGGGCAATGAAGATCGACCCGAAAGAGGGCCGCGGAATGGCAGCGCTCCTCCTGTTGGATCCGATTTACAGGAACTGGGCCCGCGCAGAACGCGCCAGCCGGGCCGCATACAACAATGGCCCGCCACTCCCGATCCTGCCCGCCATTATGTCAAATATTCTGGGGAATGTGGGTCGCTGGCGAGACGCTGCCCGTTACACCAAGTCCATCAACCGCAATGAACTCGTCATTCCTGGCGTATCGTGGCGGTTGCTGAATGATCTTTGGGCTTCCGGCGACCTTCAGGCAGCGGATAACGAGCTCGAAGTAGCGGTCAAGCACTGGCCTCAGCACGCTCGCGTCTGGCGCGCCCGCGTCAGCTATCTGATGTACAGCGGCCGTCCGGCGGACGTCCTTCGCATCCTGCGCGAACCTGCCGATATCCCCGTCGAGTTCAACCAGGAATTTCTGACGACGTTGCGAATGACGGCCGAAGCCCTGTCCGGGCAGACGCCCCCGCAGGCAGCGGTCGCCCGTAGCCTTGCGTATGTGAGGGCGAAGCCCGCCGCTGCCCTGGATGCGGCACAGGCCTGCGTGGCGCTGGGCTCGCGGGAAGCAGCCTTCGACATCTTCCAAGGCTATTATTTCGGCGAGGGCGATTGGCGTGCCGTCGCGCCAATCGGCGGAGACGAGGACCGGATCACCAACCCCCTGTTCCAGCCGGTAATGGCCCCGATGTGGCGCGACCCGCGCTTCGACCGGCTGTTGGACCGCATCGGCCTCAACGCCTATTGGCGCGAGACGCGAACCGTCCCCGATTTTCGCCGCTTCGCCTGACCCGTTTCGACGCGTCCGTCGAAAAATGTTGGGCGCGACCCTCCATCTGCTCTAGGCGTTTCGGCAAAGGAGTTCCCAATGCGTTTCGTCAAAGCCGTGTGGAAACTGCTGGTGGGCATCAAGGACGCGCTGGTCCTGCTGTTCATGCTGTTGTTCTTCGGCCTGCTCTACGCGGCGTTGTCAGCGCGGCCGGCGGCGATCGGCGACGGCGTATTGGCGATGGACCTGGATGGCGTGCTGGTCGAGCAGGCGTCTCGCCCGGACGCACTCGCCGCCTTTGCCGGCGCCGGGAACATCACCCATGAATTCGAGCTTCGCGACCTCGTCGCCACGCTGGAAGCCGCGAAGGACGACGATCGGGTCAAGGCGATCGCTCTGGACCTCGATGGCTTCCTTGGCGGCGGACAGGCTTCGCTGACGGCGCTCGGCGAGAAAATCGACGAGGTAAAGAAGAGCGGCAAGCCGGTCGTCGCCTTCGCGACGGGCTATACCGACGACCGCTATCAGTTGGCGTCGCACGCTTCGGAAATCTGGATGCCGTCATTGGGCGCGATGGCGGTTTCGGGACCGGGCGGGAACAACCTCTACTACAAGGGCCTGATGGACAAGCTGGGCATTACCGCCAACGTCTATCGCGTCGGCACGTACAAATCGGCGGTCGAGCCCTACACCCGCAGCGACATGTCGCCAGAGGCGAAGGAAAATGCCCAGGCGCTGGGTGACGCGCTGCTCGAAACATGGCGCGAGGACATCAATCGCGGACGGCCGCAGGCGATGGCGGGCCTCAACCGGCTGCTGTCCGACCCGGTTGGCGTGACCAGGGCAGCAAGCGGCGATCTTTCCCGCGCCGCGCTCGAAATGAAGCTGATCGACCGGATCGGCGAGCGGCGGCAATATGAAGCCCGCCTCGCCGAGCTGGGCGGCAAGGATGACGACGGGCCGCTGGGCTACAAGCGGATCAAGCTGGCTTCCTACGAAGCGCAGGCCGTGAGCCAGGATAAGGGCCCGATTGGCGTCGTCACGATCGCCGGCGAAATCGTCGACGGCAAGGCCGGTCCGGGCACGGCGGGCGCCGAAACGATCACGCGCGCGATCGAGAAGGGCCTTGCCAAGGACGATCTCAAGGCCTTGATCGTCCGGGTCGACAGCCCCGGCGGGTCCGTGCTTGCCTCGGAACGCATCCGCCAGGCGCTGCTGTCCGCCAAGGAGAAGAAGATCCCGGTCGTCGTGTCGATGGGCAGCGTCGCCGCATCGGGCGGCTATTGGGTCGCGACCCCGGGCGATTTCATCTTTGCCGAGCCGTCCACCATCACCGGCTCGATCGGCGTGTTCGGCGTGCTGCCCAGTTTCGAAGGCACGCTCGCCAAGCTCGGCGTCGGCGCGGACGGCATCAAGACGACACCGCTTTCGGGCGAGCCCGACCTGCTGCACGGCCCGTCGGACGCGGCCGATGCGCTGATCCAGGCGGGCGTCGAGCAAATCTATTCGCGATTCCTGGCGATCGTCGGGCAGGCCCGGCACAAATCGCCGGCGGAAATCGACCGGATCGCGCAGGGCCGCGTGTGGGACGGCGGCACCGCCCGCCAGATTGGGCTGATCGACGGTTTTGGCGGCATGGACGACGCGGTCGCCAAGGCCGCCGAACTTGCCAAGCTCGACGAGGACAATCGCGGCCTTACCTACCTCGATCCGGCGCCCGGTTTCACCGATGAGTTGATGATGGCCTTTGCTGGCGAAGAGGAGGCGGGCGACGCGCCGGCCGATGCTTACGCTTCGCTTGCCCCCGCGCCGGAAGCCTTGCTTGCCCGCGCCGTGGCGGAGCTTCGCTCGATCCTGTCTGGCCCGACGATCCAGGCTCGCTGCCTGGAATGCCCGCCGGTCGCGGCGGCACCGCAGCTCAGTCAGCAGGACAGGGGCTGGCTCGGAAGGCTGCTTAGCTGGAGCTGACGTCGCGCCCGTTCCTGCCGTTCCACCGTGTGACGGTCATCGGCAGCAGCATCAGCGCGAGAAGGACCATTCCGAGCGACAGCAGCCCAAAGCTGACCACCCATGGATTGTTGGTG
>CAMPIY010000036.1 GCA_946886645.1 uncultured Sphingomonas sp. | reverse complement strand
CCTTCATCGCCGGCGTGATGCTGGCGGAGTCGCCCTACCGGCATGAGTTGGAAAGCGATGTCGAGCCGTTCCGCTCGATCCTGCTCGGCCTGTTCTTCCTGGCCGTCGGAATGATGCTCGACCTGTCGGTGATCGCGCAGAGCCCGGGCCTTGTGCTGGGCGTCGCGCTGGCGGTGATCGTGATCAAGGCGGGCATCATCGCCTGCCTCGCCCGCGCCTTCGGCAACGGCTGGCCGCGCAGCATCCGGCTGGGCCTGCTGATCAGCCAGGCCGGCGAATTCGGCTTCGTCCTGTTCGCGCAGGCGGCCGCGGCCCAGCTGATCCTGCCCGAAGCTGCGTCGCTGTTCAGCGCGGTCGTCGTGCTTTCGATGATGACGACGCCGTTCCTGATGAAGCTAACCGACTGGATGGAGCGGCGCGAGGAAACCGGCGCGCGCGGCCTCGACGGGCCGGACAAGTCGCCCGAAACGGACGTCATCGTCGTCGGCTATGGACGCTTCGGCCAGACGGTGGCGCAGATGCTGATGGCCAAGCGCGTCGGCGTCACCCTGATCGACAAGGCCCCCAGCATGATCGAGACGGCGGGCGAGTTCGGGACCAAGGTCTATTATGGCGACGGGATGCGGCTCGACCTGCTGCGGACGGCCGGGGCCGAGACGGCGAAAGCGATCCTGTTCTGCAACGACAACCGCGATGGGGAGATGACGCGCGGCGCATTGAAGCGGGTGCTGGAGGCTTTTCCGCAGGCGTCGGTCATGGCCCGGGTGTACGACCGGCGGCACCTGATGACGCTCGATGGGCTCGACCTCTCCTTTGCCCAGCGCGAGCTGTTCGAAAGCGCCGTGCTGATGGGCCGCAAGGCCTTGAAGGCGGTCGGGGTCGAATCCGGCGAGGTCGACCGGGTCGACAGCGAATATCGGCTGCGGGACTGCGAGCGGCTGGAGCGCCAGTCGGCGACTGGCGACCTTCACGCAGGCGAAGAGCGGGCGTTCGGGCCTGGCCGCTCTTTGCCCGACGAAGCGGGCTAGGGCGCGCGTTCCAGGAAGGCCGCAAGGCGTCTTTCATCGACCGAGCGGTCGAGGAACGCACGGCCGATGCCATGGACCAGGACGAGCGCAACCCTGCCGGTGGAGTTCTTCTTGTCGCGCCTGATCCATTCGACCAGCGTGGCGCCGCGTTTCGAAAGCCCGACATCTTCGAGCCGGACGGGGAGCGCCGCATCGGCAAGATGGGCGATGACCCGATCGGTGTCGGCGGCAGGGCAAAGGCCAATTTCCGACGAGAATCGAAATGCGAGCGCCGTGCCGAGCGCGACCGCCTCGCCATGCAGCACTGTGCCGAGCCCAGCCTCCGCCTCGATCGCATGGGCAAAGCTGTGGCCCAGGTTGAGCAGGGCGCGCTGGCCGTTCCGGTCGGTGACGTCACCGGCGACAATGCGGGCCTTGGCCCGGATCGCGGAGCATATCGCCTGCTCCCGCCGGTCGCGGTGTGCGGCCAGGACTCCGCGGCCGTTGGCCTCGCACCAGCCGAACAGCGCAGGATCGTCGATCAGCCCGTATTTGACGATCTCGGCATAGCCCGAGCGGAGCTGCCGCTCGTCGAGCGTGTCGAGGAATGCGGGATCGGCGATGACCAGTGCCGGCTGATGGAAGGTGCCGACCAGATTCTTCTCGCCAAACGCGTCGATCGCCGTTTTCCCGCCAACCGCGCTGTCCGCTTGGGACAGCAATGTCGTCGGGACATGGACCACCGGGCAACCGCGCTTGAACAATGAGGCGGCGAGGCCAGCAAGATCGCCGACGCTGCCCCCGCCCAACGCCACGATCGGTGTGCCGCGAGAGACGTTGAGGTCGGCAAGCGCGGCCAGAAGCTTGTAAAGCTCGTCCCAATCCTTGGCTGCCTCTCCCTCGGGCACCAGGACGGGCCGCGCGCCCAACGCTTCCGCGACCTTGGCGCCATGAAGGGCGAAGACCCGCGGCTCGCTGACCAGGACCGGCGACGAGCCCTTGGCGAGATCGACGATCCGCTCGATTCCCGCTTCGACCGGGCCGACCAGCACATCGTAAGGCCGGGGTTGAACGTCGACGCGGATGACGGTCATTTGGTCAGATGCTGTTGGATGGCGGTGACGATCATCTCCACCACATCGCCATGCGCTCCGTCGCCATTGCTGCGCACGTGAATTTGCGCCTCGGAGTAGAAGCTTCGCCGCTCGTCCGCGAGCTTCGCCAATATCTCGGCCGGATCGCCGGTCTTGAGCAGGGGCCGGTTGTTGCGGCGTGACGTTCGCTCGGTCAAAACGTCGACAGGAGCGTCCAGCCACACGGTGATCGCGCGCTCGTTCAGCACCTGCCTCGTGCGCGGATCGTTGAAGGCGCCGCCGCCTGTCGCGATCACCCGGACCTCGCCGTCGACAAGCCGGGCGACGAGGCGCCGCTCGCCGTCGCGGAAATCATGTTCGCCATAGCGTTCGAACAGCTCGGCGGTCTTCGATCCCGACGCTTCCTCGATCGCGACGTCGCTGTCGACGAACGGCAGGCCGAGTCGCTTGGCCAGGCGGCGCCCGACGGTGGACTTTCCCGCGCCCATCAGGCCGACTAGCACGATCGGCCGATCAAGAAGGTCTGTCAGCTTTTGCACGGGTCGGGGCTATACATAGGGGCGCAAGGTCGGGCAAAAGCCTTTCTCGCGCCTACCCAACTCAAGTGGAGTACCCATGCCTCGAGGCCTGATTTTCCTGATCGTCATCATCCTTTTGCTGGTCGGAGGCCTGTTCCTCCTGTCGCGCAACGCGGGCGAAGTGCCGGTGCAGACGATCGAGGCCAATGTGGCGAGCAATGCAGCGGCGAACTAAGCAGCTTCTCGGCGGAACGGCGGCGCTGGCGGTCCTGCTGGCGCTCCCCGCGATCGCGCAGGACCGGCCGGAATCGATTTTGCCGGAAGGCTTTGGCGATCCGACGACCGTGACGCCGGAACCCGTTCAGAACACGCAGAGCCCGCGGCCGGCGACCAATGTGCCTTCGGCATCGTCCTCGGACGTCGGCGCCGGCGTGGAAGCGGTGGACACGCTGAGCCCGCTGGAGGAATTGCTGGCGGACAAGCCGGTCCGGCAGGTCGAGTACCCCAGCGGGGCGCGGCGGGACCCGCGCTTTGCAGGCACGCTCGATCCGCAAGAGCTCGACCTCGGCATCCGGCCATGGGGCGGGGCGAGCGGCAAGTCGCTGCAGATTTTGATGCGGCGTATGAACACGCCGCTGGCATCGCGCTGGGCGCATATCGGCTTGCGCAATGCCCTTCTGGCGAGTGCCCAGGCGCCGGCCGACGTCAATCCGGCCGACTGGGCGGCGGAGCGTGCCTGGCTATTGATCCGAATGGGCGAAGCGGACGCCGCGCGACTGCTGATCGCGAGCGTCGACAGCGACCGCTTCACGCCGAAGATGCGGCAGGTCGCGCTCCAGTCGGCGTTGGCGACCAGCGATCCTTCCGCAATGTGCCCGCTGGAAGACGGCCTGGGCAAGGTGGAGCCCCGTGTCGCCCCGCTGGTGACCGCCATCTGCGCGTCGCTGTCGGGCGAGGCGGAGCGTGCCGCCGCTGACATCGAGGCCGCGCGCCGGCGTGGACGGGTTGGGGCGATCGATCTTGCGCTGGCCGACAAGGTGGTCGGCGCGGGTGCCGAGACGTCGCGGGCGGTGACGATCGAGTGGGAGCCGGTCGACCGGCTGAACAGCTGGCGCTACGGTCTTTCGACGGCGACGGCGATGATGCCGCCCGATCGGCTGATCAACACCGCTCCGCTGCAAACGCGGGCGTGGCTGGCGCGGGCGCCGATGTTTTCGGCGACGCAGCGTATCCCCTCGGCTCGGATCGCGGCCGGGCTGGGCGTCCTGTCGAGCCAGGCGCTGATCGACCTATATTCGGCATCATATGATGCGACCGATCCCGACCAGCTTGGCGAAACCGACGCCTGGCAGCTGCGGCTGGCCTTCATCGGCAAGGACCAGGACGCGCGCCTGTCGGCGATGCGCAAGCTGTGGGGCAATGCCCAGTCGCCGATCGAGCAGATGGCGGCGCGCGTGCTGCTGTCGCGCCCGGCCCGGCGCGTCCGGCCGAGCGGTGACCTTCAATCCGACGCCGTCGATATCGTCGCGTCCCTGTTCGCGGGCGGGTTCGACCGGGAGGCGGCGCGCTGGGCGCCGACCTTGGGCGATCTGGACGACGACCAGGCCGACGAGGTCTGGGCGATGCTGGCTCTCGGCGCGCCCGATGGCACCTCACTAGGCATCGACGCCGGCCGGATCGAGGATTTCGCCGACCGCGACCAGAGCGAGAGTAAGCAGCGGACGGCGCTGCTGATCGCCGGCCTTGCCGGCCTTGGACGGATCGACGCCCGGGAAGCCGGCCGGCTCAGCCGCGAATATCAGCTGGGGCTGGGCGCGGAAACGAGCTGGACCCGCCTGATCGACGGGGCGATGCGGCGGCGGCAGGGCGCGACGGCGCTTGTGCTGGCGGCCAGCGGGCTGCAGGGCCGCGAGTTCGATGAGGTGGGGCCAATTTACCTGTTCCACGCCATCAATGCGCTTCGGGCAACCGGACAGGACTATCTGGCCCGGATGATCGCGGCCGAGGCGCTGGCCCGCACGTGACGGACGGCGACCGCGCGCTGGTCGACCAATTCTGCGACATGATGGCCGCCGAGGCGGGCGCCGCGCGCAACACGCTGCTCGCCTATCGCCGCGACCTGGAGGCTGCGGCGGAGGTCGTCGGTTCGTTGGAAGGTGCCGACGCCGATGGGCTCAAGACATTGGGCGCGGCATGGTCGGCGCTGGCGGCCTCGACCGTGGCCCGCCGATCCGCCTCGCTTCGGCGATTCTACGGCTTTTTGTTCGACGAGGGGTTGAGAGGCGACGACCCCTCGGCCGCGCTCCCTCGCCCGAAGTTGCAGCGCCCTTTGCCCAAGGTCCTCGACACGCAGGAAGTGGAGGCGATGTTCGCCGAGGTGGAAGGCAGGGCGGCAAGCGGCGAACCGCTGGCGCTGCGCAATCTGGCCTTGCTCGAATTGCTCTACGGATCGGGGCTGCGCGCGACCGAGCTGGTATCGCTTCCGCGCCGGGCGCTGCGCCAGGGCCAGCCCTTCCTGATCCTTCGCGGCAAGGGCGACAAGGAGCGGCTGGCGCCAGTGTCCGAACGAGCGGCGGAGGCGGTCAAGAAATGGTTGCCGCATGTGCCGGACGCCAGCCCATGGCTGTTCCCCAGCGGCAAGTCGCATTTGAGCCGGGTGCGGCTGTTCCAGCTGGTCCGGTCGATGGCGGCGCTGGCCGGGATCGCGCCCGACCGGGTCAGTCCGCACGTTCTTCGTCACGCCTTCGCCACGCACCTGTTGGCAGGCGGCGCCGACCTTCGCGTGCTTCAGTCGCTGCTGGGCCATGCCGACATAGCCACGACCCAGATTTATACCCATGTCGATGCCGCCCGGCTGGTCGAGCTGGTCAACACCCGCCACCCGCTGGCGACCGACCCTCGTTGACGGCCAATCGTTGACGTAACGCCCACCGCCGCTTACCCCGCGCCGCCGATGCTTACCTATCTTGAGTTCGAAAAACCCATCGCCGCGCTGGACGCGAAGATCCACGAATTGCGCGAGACGGCCACCGCCGGCGACATCGACATCGACAGCGAGGTCGCCAAGCTTGAGGCCAAGTCCTCCAAGCTTCTGAAAGATACCTACGCCAAGCTGACGCCCTGGCAGAAAACGATGGTCGCCCGTCATCCCGAGCGGCCCCACTTCAAACATTATGTCGCCGGGCTGACCGAGGATTTCATGCCGTTGGCCGGGGACCGTGCGTTCGCCGACGACCCCGCGATCATCGGCGGGCTGGCGCGGATCGACGGGCGCCGCGTGATGCTGATCGGCCATGAGAAGGGCGACGATACCGCCAGCCGCCTCAAACATAATTTCGGGATGGCCAAGCCCGAAGGCTACCGCAAGGCGATCCGCCTGATGCAGCTGGCGGACCGCTTCGGGCTGCCCGTGGTCAGCCTGGTCGACACGTCGGGCGCCTTTCCGGGGGTGCAGGCCGAGGAGCGCGGCCAGGCGGAAGCCATCGCCCGCTCGACCGAGCAATGCCTTCAGCTGGGCGTACCGCTGGTCGCGGCCGTCGTGGGCGAAGGCGGATCGGGCGGAGCCGTCGCGATCGCCGCCGCCAATCGCGTGCTGATGTTCGAACATGCCGTCTATTCGGTCATTTCGCCCGAAGGCTGCGCCTCCATCCTGTGGCGCACCGCCGACAAGGCCGCCGACGCGGCCGAGGCGATGAAGGTGACCGCCAGCGACCTTCAGGCGCTCGGGGTGGTCGACCGGGTCGTTCCCGAGCCCCTTGGCGGCGCGCAGCGCAACCCGACGGAAGCTATCGCCAATCTCAAGGCCGCGATCCTCGAAGAGCTCGACGGTCTGGCGAAGCTGGGACGCCAGCAATTGCTCGACCAGCGCCGCTCCAAATTCCTGGCGATCGGCTAGGAACCATCGCCGCTTCACTCCCGTTCACCGGGGCGAAATGCCGAATCGGTGATGGAGTGACGCATGCGTAACGTTCTCGCTTTGCTTGCCGCGAGCGCGGTGATCATTGTCCCGGCCGCTGCCCAGACGCAGCGGCTGCAGAGCCTCAATCCGCGCGATGTGCAGGAAGCCGCGCGCCAGCATCCCGAGCTGGTCGCCGAATTCGGCGGCGCCGAGACCGGCCCGCGAGCGGCTTATGTCGAGAATGTCGGGCGGCGGATCGCGGCCTATTCGGGCACGGCCAACGCAGGTCAGGTCTATCACTTCACAACACTCAACAGTGCGGTCGAGAATGCGTTCGCGGTCCCCGGCGGCTATGTCTACATCACTCGCCAATTGATGAGCATCATGAACGACGAAGCCGAACTGGCCTTCGTCGTCGGCCACGAAACCGGGCACATCGCCGCAAACCATGCGCAGCAGCGCAAGGCGGCGTCGCGCAACAATAGCATCCTGGGCGTGCTCGGCGTGCTGCTGGGCAGCGTCGTTGGCGGCGGCTTCGGCCAGATGATCGCCCAGGGCGCGCAATACAGCTCCAAGCTTCGCACGCTGAGCTTCTCCCGGAACCAGGAATATCAGGCCGACGTGCTGGGCATCCGCTACATCAGCCAGGCCGGCTATGACCCCAACGCGGGCTCGACCATGCTTCGGCAGCTGACGCTGGAGTCGGCGCTCGAATCCCGCATCCAGGGCAATGCCAACCGCTCGACGCCGGAATGGGCGAGCACCCATCCGCTCAGCCAGAACCGCGTCACCCAGGCCGCGCAGGCGGCTCGCCAGACTGGCCGTGCGGGTAAGGGCCTGCGCAACCGCGATGCGTTCCTGGCGCAGCTAGAGGGCGTAACGGTCGACGACGATCCGGCGCAGGGGGTGATCGACGGGCGAAGCTTCACCCATCCCGACCTTCGCCTGCAATTCACCGTGCCGGCGGGATATCTGATGCAGAACGGCACGACCGCCGTGTCGATCGAGGGATCGGGAGGCCAAGCGCAATTCTCTGGCGGGCGATTCACCGGAAGCATGGAGCAATATATCGGCCGGGTCCTCCAGCAGCTTACCGAGGGCAAGGTGCAGCTGGCGCTTGGCCCCTTGCAGCGGACCAACGTCAACGGCCTCCCCGCGACCTATGTGATCGGACGCGCCAACAGCTCGTCGGGAGCGATCGATGTCGGCGTGTTCGCCTACCAATGGGACCGCGACACGGTCTATCACTTCGTCACGCTGACTCGGGGCGGGCAGGGGCTGACGCCCTTCGCGTCAATGTTCAATTCGCTGCGCCGGATCAGCGCCAACGAGGCGGCCTCGATCCGGCCAAGGGTTATCGACGTGGTGACGGTAGGACGCGGGGATACGCTGCAATCGCTGGCGAGCCGGATGGCTTATCGCGATTTTCAGATGGACCGGTTCCTGGCGTTAAATGGACTCAATCCCGGCAGCCGCCTGGCGCCGGGTCAGAAGGTCAAGCTGGTCGTATACGGGCTGCGGCGGCGCTGACGCCGCCGTTACATCGCAGCCGCGACCTCATTATCCAGCTTGCCCCACATGCCGTTCGCCCCGCCACCGAGGTTGCTGAGCGCGGCCATGATCGCGACGACAATAAGCGACACGATCAATCCATATTCTATGACGGTCGCGCCCCGCTTGTCCGAGCGAAGCTTGCGACCGAACGTCCGGATAGCGAGCACGCCACCCTCCTCTGGTCTTGGTCCACGGAGGCGGTTTTACGGGCGAAACGATTAATATTTGATGCGCGGGAGAAGGTTAACTCGCCGCTTCCCGCGAATATTGGCTCCATCCGAGAAAATGGAGGATTTCCACGCTTTCGCCGGTGCGGCCGCCGGAACCGGCCTGCATGAACGCCTCCGCCGCCCGGCTGGCTGCAGCCTTCGAGAGGGGCGGCGCCCGCTGCGCCAACACGTTCGTGGTCCCCATCGCCCTGAGGTCGCGGACCAGGTCGCGCAGGTTCGAATAGCGCAGGCTCACCCGGTCGACGTCGATTACCGGCATGACGAATCCCGCGGCGGTCAGCAATCCCGCCAGGGACGCAGCCTCGACCCGGGGATGGGCCCGCGCGGCGGCCCGGCCCGCCAGCCGGTCGGCCTCGATGAAGGCAGTTCGCAGCATCGGCCAGCTATCGCCGCCTGCCATCGCACCGATCAGCAGCCCGCCGGGCGTCAACGCCCGCCGGATCATGTGCAAGGCCAGCGGAAGCTCGTTGACGGTGTCGAGCGTCCCGACGGCGACGCAAAGGTCGTACCGGGCCTCGCCGAAATCGAACCGGTCCTCGTCCGCCGCCACTCCCCCCGATCGGGCAGCGAAAACCTGTCCGGGGTCCAAGACGTCCACCTGATCGGCGAATTCGCCGAGGCGATCCCGCCATGCCGGCGTGGGGCAGCCGATGAGCAGCGCCTTTCCCCGCCGCAAATCGAAGCCGCGCAGCCGGTCGAGGCAATCGTCGAAGGCGCGGTCCAGCAGGAACAACTCGGGCCCCATCCGGGCAGCGCGGTCGCGGCGCAGTGCGCGCAATTTTCGGTCGAACAGTTCGCGGGTCACGCGGGCGCTTGTGCGGTGAGGAAGGCCGCGCGACAAGGGGGCATGGCGCGCTGGCCCAAACCGCTCCGCATCCTGGCGAACAGCCTGCTCGACTTTGCGCTGCCGTCGCGCTGCGCGGGCTGCGCCGAGGTGATCGAGGAGGTCGGAGCCTTCTGCCCCGGCTGCTGGGGACGGATGGAGTGGCTCGGCAATTCGGGTTGCCAGACCTGCGGCCTGCCATTGGCCGCGACCGAGGCCGACACCTGTGGCCGATGCCTCGCCGATCCGCCCGGCCTCGACCGGATGCGCGCAGCGGTCGCTTATGACGAGCTCTCCCGATCGATCGTCCTTCGCCTGAAATATGGGCGCAAGGTCGCTCTCGCCCGGACGATGGCGCGCTACATGGCTGCGCTGGGCGGGCCGGAGACAGAGGAAGCTTTGGTGCTGCCGGTACCGCTACACCGCCGGCGTCTCTGGTCGCGCGGGTTCAACCAGTCGGGCCTGGTCGCGCGGGAGCTGGCGAAGGGCTGGGGCTATCCGTTCGAAGCGGGGCTACTCCGGCGAACCAAATCGACGGTGCCGCTCAAGGGCATGAGCCA
The DNA here is from genome assembly GCA_946886645.1 of uncultured Sphingomonas sp. The sequence continues at coordinate 1,409 of CAMPIY010000036.1, read as the reverse complement.
CAGCCAGCGGCGCAAGGCCGTCGCGGGCGCGTTCGCGGTTGCCGATCCCCGCCTAATCAACGGGCGCAGCATCATCCTGGTTGACGACGTTCTGACCAGCGGAAGCACCGCCGAGGCCTGCGCCAAGGCGCTGCGCAAGGCGGGCGCGGCGCGGGTCGAACTGATTTGCTGGGCACGCGTGGCACGGCCTTCGCATCTAATGCGTTAAGAGGGGATCGAGAGAGAGGGAGTCCGGAGTGCCCAAGGTCGAGATTTACACCAAGATGACATGTGGCTTTTGCATTCGCGCGAAGAGGCTGCTCGACATGAAGAAGGTGGATTATGAGGAAATCCACGTCGACCTTGGCGGTCCCAGGAAGGCCGAGATGGTGGAGCGCGCGGGCGGCCGGATGACGGTTCCGCAGATTTTTATCGACGGTAAGCATATCGGCGGCTGCGATGCGCTGATGGCGCTGGAGTATGACGGCAAGCTGGACGAGTTGCTGGCCGCATGAGCGCGGTTCGGATTGCCCTTTACCAGGCGCAGAGCGGGATCGACCCGGCGCCCAATGCCGGGAAGCTGGTTGGTGCGGTGCGCGAGGCGGCGGCTGGTGGCGCGGCGATGCTGTTCACGCCGGAGATGTCGGGGATGCTCGACCGCGACCGGGAGCGGGCGCTGGGCAAGGCGCGGAGCGAAGGCGAGGATGAGGTGCTGGCCGCCGTCCGGGCCGCGGCGGCCGAGACGCGCATCTGGGTTCACTTGGGCTCGCTGGCGCTGAAGGGTGAGGGCGGCAAGCTGGTCAATCGCGGGTTCGTCATCGACGACAAGGGCGAGGTCAGGGCTCGATACGACAAGATCCATTTGTTCGACGTCGACCTGCCCACCGGCGAGAGCTGGCGGGAGTCGGCGATGTATGAGGCTGGGCACGGCGCGGTGGTGGTGCCCGGTACGCCAGTCGGAAAGCTGGGCCTCACCATCTGCTACGACCTGCGCTTCCCGGAATTGTTCCAGCGGTTGAGCGATGCTGGCGCGGACCTCATCTCGGTCCCCGCCGCCTTCACCGTGCCGACCGGCAGGGCGCATTGGCAGGTGCTGCTGAGGGCGCGGGCGATCGAGGCGGAGCTGTTCGTCGTCGCGGCGGCGCAGGCCGGGAAGCATGAGGATGGGCGGGAGACCTATGGCCATTCGCTGGTCGCTGACCCGTGGGGCGAGGTGCTGCTGGAGATGGATGGCGACCCCGGGCTGGCCTTTGCGGAGATCGACCTTGGCCGGATCGCGGATGTCCGATCGCGCATTCCGGTCCATCAGCATCGAAGGGCCATTGCGCCACCGATGAATTGATTCGAGGGGCGGGCTTTCCTAAGGGGAGGGCCGAGTGGCTCCGTAGCTCAGCCGGATAGAGCGACGGTTTCCTAAACCGCAGGTCGCA
>CAMPIY010000035.1 GCA_946886645.1 uncultured Sphingomonas sp. | reverse complement strand
GCTGGGAGAATGTCGCCACCGCCTGCGCGCCGTGCAACCTCAGGAAGGGCGGCCGAACGCCGCGCGAAGCGAAGATGCACATCGAGCGCGAGCCGATCCGGCCGACCAGCTGGCAGTTGCAGGACCATGGCAAGAGCTTCCCGCCCAACTATCTTCACCAGAGCTGGCGGGATTATCTCTACTGGGATGTCGAGCTGGAGCCGTGAGTTTGCCTAACCCGGCATTAACCATTCTCGCCTAGCTTCGACATCATGTTGATCGAGCCCGCACCCGCATCCAATCATTCCACCGGCGCCGCGCGGCTGCTGGTGATCGAACCCAATCGAAGCGCGCTGGATGTGATGACCAAGAGGCTGGGCGAGCTCGGCTATCGGTTGGTCGCCTGCGAAAGCGCGGACAATGCGATTGCCGAAATGCATCGGGCCCCGTTCGACCTAGTGCTGGCCGAACTTCGGATGGCGCCGACTAGCGGGGTCGAGCTGACCCGCACGATCCGCGACGACACGATGTTGAAGGACACGCCGGTCATCCTGATCACCGGCAAGACGGATAGCTCCGGCGCCGTCGACGGATTCGCGGCGGGCGCCGAGGATGTGGTGGCCAAGCCCTTTCACTTCGAAGTACTCGCGGCCCGCATCGCCCGGCGGATCGCCCGCGCGAAGTCGGTCAAGGAATTGCGCCACGACAATGCCGCGCTCGACGCGCGGGTGATCACCCGGGCGATCGAGCTTGGCGAAATCCGTGCCAAATTCGCGGAAAGCGAAGCTGAGCGTCTGCGGCTTCAGCAGATGGTCAGCCGCGCGTAGCCAGATATTCCTCTAAAACGGGGCCGATGTCGGCCCGGTCGAGTCCGATTGCGAGGTTGGCCAGCACGAAGCCCGCGGCGCTCCCGCAATCGTGACGCCGGCCTTCGAACGTGAAAGCATGGAACGGCTGCCGCCCAATCAGATGCGCCATCGCGTCGGTTAGCTGGATTTCTCCGCCGGCGCCCGTCTCCTGACGGTCCAGCTCATTCATGACCTCGGGCTGCAGGATGTAGCGGCCCGGCAGCATCAGGTTGGACGGCGCGGTGCCTTGCGCCGGCTTTTCGACGAGGCCACGGACCTCGGTTAGCGCCCCGTTTCGTTCGCCCGGATCGACAACGCCATATTTGTGCGTCTCGCCCGGTGCCACTTCCAGCGCCGCGACGATATTGCCGCCGACCTGGCCATAAGCTTCGACCATTTGCGCGAGGCAACCGGGTTCGCCGAGCATCAGCTCGTCGGGAAGCAGGACGGCGAACGGCTCGTCTCCGACGATGTGCCGGGCGCACCAAACCGCATGGCCCAGGCCCAGCGGCTGCTGCTGGCGGACCGAGACGAGCTCGCCATGCTTGGTGCGCGACGGGGCGAGGGCATCGAGGCTTTTGCCGGCCTTGGCCATCGACGCTTCCAGCTCGAACCCCATGTCGAAATAGTCGACCAGCGAGCTTTTGCCCCGTCCGGTGATGAAAATCAGCGTCTCGATCCCCGCTTCGCGGGCCTCGTCCACCGCATATTGGATCAGCGGCCGATCGACGATCGTCAGCATCTCCTTGGGCATGGTCTTGGTTGCGGGAAGCAGTCGCGTGCCGAGCCCCGCGACCGGAAAGATCGCCTTGCGAACGGGCTTGATCAACGCGGTTCGTCCTCATTGTCCGGGCCGGTGGTACTCGGCGTCGCGGGCTCGGCCGTCCCCTCGGGAGGAGCTGCGACGCCGTCGGGCGGCGGCAGGTCGAAACGGTCGGGCTCGCGCACCTCTCCGCGCTTGCTCAGCTCGTCGACCCGCTTCGGCTTGGCCATCGGCGGCAGGGCGAGCAATTGCTCTGCGGTCATCGACTCGCGCGCCAAGGCCGGCTTTTGCGGGAGCGATTTGCCCGCCTGAGGCTTGAGGTCGGAAACGCTCCCGCATGCGGCCAGCGACAGGCCAAGCGCGGCAACAAGCAGGCGTTTCATCATCCCCTCTCCCGCGCGGCGATTTCGGCGCGTGCCGCCGCGATGGCCTCGCTTACCCGTTCCGGCGCGGTCCCGCCAGCCGAACGGCGAGACGCCACGGATGCCTCGACCGACAGGCGCGGCAGGACGCGCCCGTCGATGTGGGGGTCGATAGCTTTAAGCTCCTCAAGGCTCAGCTCGTCCAGCGCCTTGCCGGCGGCCTCGGCCGCAGCGACAGCGCGCCCGGAAATATGATGCGCCTCGCGAAACGGCACGTTGGCCTCCGCCACCAGCCAGTCGGCCAGATCGGTCGCGGTGGCATGGCCCGCCGCCGCGGCCGCCCTCATCCGTTCCGGCACGAACTCCAGGTCCGCGATCATTCCGGCCATCGCCGCGAGGCTCAGCGCGAGCAGGTCGTGCGCATCGAACAGCGGCGGCTTGTCGTCCTGAAGATCCTTGGCATAGGCGAGCGGCAGGCCCTTCAGCAGCACCAGCAGCGCGACCAGGTCGCCGACGATCCGTGCACTATGACCGCGCACCAGCTCGGCGGCATCGGGGTTGCGCTTGTTGGGCATGATCGACGAACCCGTCGACCAGGCATCGGGCAGCTTGACGAAGCCGAACGGCTGACTCGCCCAGATGATGATTTCCTCGGCCAGCCGCGACAGGTGCACCGAGCAAAGCGCGGCGGCGTGGAGATAGTCGACCGCGAAGTCGCGATCGCTGACCGCATCGAGGCTGTTCGCCGTGGGCTTGTCGAAGCCTAGCGCGGCGGCGGTCGCGGTTCGGTCGAGATCGAAGCCCGTTCCGGCCAATGCGGCGCTGCCCAACGGCGATTCGTTCATTCGCCGGCGCGCATCGGCGAAGCGGCTGCGGTCGCGGGCCAGCATTTCGCGATAGGCCATCAAATGGTGACCCAGCGTCACCGGCTGGCCCGACTGGAGATGGGTGAAGCCGGGCATGACGGTCGCCGCATGCTCTTCGGCGCGGTCAATCAGCGCTCGTTCCAGCGCATCGATCCCGCGGGTCGCCTGGTCGATACAATCGCGAACGAACAGTTTGAAATCCGTCGCGACCTGGTCGTTGCGCGAGCGGGCGGTGTGGAGCCTTCCCGCCGCGTCGCCGATCAGTTCGCCGAGGCGATGCTCGACATGCATGTGGATGTCTTCCAGCGCAGGGTCCTCGTTGAGCCTGCCCTCGCCGATCTCCAACCCCACTGCGGCCAGCCCTTCGTCGATGGCTTTCGCATCGGCCTCGGACAATATGCCCTGGCGGCCCAGCATCGCGGCATGGGCGCGGCTGGCGGCGATGTCCTCGCGCCACAATCGCTTGTCGACCGCGATGGAGGCATTTATCTCGCGCATCACCGCGGCCGGTCCGCCTTCGAAGCGTCCGCCCCACATTTGATTGGAGTTGCCCGTGCGGCTGATCGCCATTCTCCTCGTCGCCCTAATCGCCGCTGGCTGCGATAGGCAAAAGGCCGAACAGCCTCAAGCGCCCAAGGCGGAAGCGCAAAATGCCAAAGGGCTGGATCGCAGCCACAAGGGCGAGGCGGCTCCGATCGTGAAATTCAAAAATCCCGACGGCGGCGATTTCGACCTGGCGAAGCTCAAGGGCGGTCCGGTGCTGGTCAACCTGTGGGCAAGCTGGTGCGCCCCGTGCATCAAGGAACTGCCGACGCTGCAGGAGCTTGAGCAAACGCACAGCGAAGATGGCACGCTGGGCGTTATCGCGGTGAGCCAGGACATGGCGCCGCAAGGGTCGGTCGAGGCTTTCCTCGCCGAGCGCGACATCGGCCGCTTCGCCGCGTTCCACGATGCGGAGATGAAGCTGACCGACGCGCTGAAGGTCCAAATCATGCCCACGACCATCCTCTACGATGCGCAAGGCAAGGAGGTCTGGCGCTATGTCGGAGACCTCGACTGGACGAGTGACGAGGCGCAGAAGCTGCTTTCCGAGGCGATCTAGGCGAACGCTCTCCGCCGAACCGCCCTGAACAGCCGCCCGTCGATCACGGCCAATCCCAGCGCGGTGAAGGCGAATCCCATGAACTGACCTCCGGTCAGAACCTCGCCAAGGAACAGGGCGCCGAGCAGGATGGCGAAGGGCGGCACCAGCAAGGTCACCAGCGTCGCATTGGTCGCTCCGGCCGAATCGATCAGGCGAAAATAGAGGACATAGCCAAGCGCCGTGCACGCCAGCGCAAGGACCGCGATCGCTCCAAGCGCGGCCAGCGAAGGCGACCCGCCGATCCAGGGCTGGCTGACGGTCAGCGAGACCGGGGTCATGATCAGCGCGCCGACCAGCAGCTGCGCGGTGGCCACCTTCAGCGGCTTCAGCCCCATCGGCTTGAACCGCCGCGCCCAGACGCCTGCCAGGGCGTAGCATAGCGACGCGGTGATGCAGGCCAATTGCGGCAGCAGGCTGTCACCCGATGCGAGAAGGTCGGGCCCGATCATCGTCGCGACGCCGACGAAACCGATGACGACGCCAATCAGCTTTGCCGGGGTCATTCTTTCATCGCTGGTGGCGATATGGGCAACGACGACGCCCCAGATCGGCGTGGTCGCATTGAGGATCGAGGCAAGGCCGCTGGCGATATGCTGCTGCGCCCAGCCGAACAGCGCAAAGGGGATGACGTTATTGAGCAGCGCCAGGACAAGCATCGCGCCCCAGACCGGAAGGGGCAGGGAAAGCTTCTCCCCCTTGAAGCGCATCCAAGCAAGCAGGCCGGCGGCGGCAATCGTCAGGCGCAGCCAGACGTAGGTCAGCGGCGCGACATGGGCGACGGCGACATGGATGAAGAAGAAGGCCGCGCCCCAGATCAGGGCCAGGACCAGCAGCAGCGCCCAGTCACCGCGCGTCATCACGATGTTGATCATCGGCTTGGGATAGCCTGCTTGGCTGTCGCCGGCGTCCCGCGGCATGCGGTCAAAGACTCGTTCGCTCAGCGTCGCCATGGCTATCCTCCTGCCTTATGACAGGTGGAGGAACCGACCCACGGCCGCCAACGAAAGGCGGCGAGTCGTCCATAAGCCAGGCTTATTGGCTAATCCCGCAGCAGCTCGTTGATCGAGGTTTTCGAACGGGTGCGTTCATCCACTCGCTTGACGATCACCGCGCAAGCAAGGCTCGGTCCGCCATCCCTGCCCGGGAGCGTTCCGGGAACCACGACCGAATAGGCCGGCACGCGGCCGTAGAAGACCTCGCCGCTGGCCCGGTCGACGATCTTCGTGGATGCGCCGAGGAACACGCCCATCGACAGCACTGCTCCTTCCTCGACGATCACGCCCTCGGCCACTTCGGAGCGGGCGCCGATGAAGCAATTGTCCTCGATGATCACCGGCCCGGCCTGGAGCGGCTCGAGCACACCGCCAATTCCGGCGCCGCCGGAGATATGCACATTGGCGCCGATCTGCGCACAGCTTCCGACCGTCGCCCAAGTGTCCACCATCGTCCCTTCGCCGACATAGGCGCCGATATTGACGAAGCTCGGCATCAGCACCGCGCCCGGTGCGACATAGGCGCCGCGGCGGACGATCGCGCCGGGCACGGCACGGAACGCCGCCTGGGAAAAGCTGTCCGGCCCCCAGCCGAGGAATTTGGAAGGCACCTTGTCCCACCAGCTGGCTCCGCCCGGGCCGCCGGCAATCGCCGCCATGGGGTTGAGCCGGAAGCTCAGCAGCACCGCCTTCTTCAGCCACTGATTGACTTGCCACTGACCGCCGATCTTTTCGGCAACCCGCTCTTCGCCTGAGTCCAGGCGGAGAATGGCGGCCTCGACAGCCTCCCGAACGGCGCGGTCCGAGCCGTCGATCGAATCGCGCCGCTCCCATGCATCCTCGATGATCGGTTGCAGCGGGTCGCTCATTCGTCGTCTCCAAGCATTTGTTCGAGCCACTCGCCGACATCGGCGATGGTCAGGTCGATATAATCGGGGTGATGGCCGTGATTGCCGCGTTCGGAGCCGTTGTCGACCCACACCGTCGTCATTCCCAGCGTTTTCGCGGGCTTCAGATTCTGCGCCATATCCTCGACCATCGCCGCCCGGAGCGGATCGACCCCGAACCGGTCGAGCAACAGCCGATAACCATGCTGATCCGGCTTGGGGCGCAATTCGGCGGCGTGAATGTCGTGCATCTCGGAGAAATGCTCGCCCACCCCTAGCGCATCGAGCACGCGCCGCGCATAGGGTTCGTCGGCGTTGGTGAAGACGAGCTTTCGGCCGGGCAGCCGTGCGAGATTTGTAGACAGACGGTCGTCGCGCGCAACGCGGTCCAGGGGGATGGCGTGGACATCTTCAAGGAAATCGTGCGGGTCGACCTGGTGCTCGCGCATCAGCCCGGCGAGCGTCGTTCCATGTTCGTGGAAATGGGCCTTCTGAATCCGTTTTGCTTCCACCGGGTCGCAGCCGACGAGCCGCTGGATGAAGGCGCCCATCCGCTCGTCGATGAGGTCGAACAGGCCGGTCGAGGCCGGATAGAGGCAATTGTCGAGGTCGAAAATCCAGTCGGTGACGTGGCCGAACAGAGGGGAGAAGCGCGGGTTCATCGGCCGCGGCTTTAATATCGCTTGACGTCTTCAGCAAAATGAAAGCTTTCTTAGGCAATTGAGAAATTGGGGAAAGCCGTTAAATTCCAGCGGCTTGTCGGGGAGTATGCGATGAATAACCGGTTTCTGGCTTCGTCGGCCTGTGCGCTGATGCTGGCTTTGTCCGCTTGCGGCGGCGGTGGCGGCGGCGGACGCGTTGGATCGACGCCCACGCCGACTCCGACGCCAACTCCCACGCCGACCCCAACTCCCACTCCCACGCCGACGACCAATTTCAACACGGCCGAATATCAACGATCGAACGGGGCGGTCAGCTCCGGGGCGATCACCGCCTGGCAGAGCGGCGCGACCGGCGCCGGCGTGAAGCTTGCGATCATCGATAGCGGCATCAATCCCGCGCTCGCGGAATTCACCGGCCGGATCGATCCGGCGAGCCGCGATGTGGCAAGCAATCGTCCTCTTTCTGACGAGGACGGGCACGGCACTGCCGTCGCGGCGACGGCGGCCGCGGCCCGAAACGACGCGCAGAATGTCGGCGTGGCCTTCAACGCCACCATCGTCGCCCTGCGCGCCGATTCGCCGGGCAGCTGCGCCGACACCTCGCCGGACGGAGGCTGCGAATTCTTCGATACGGCCATCGCTTCGGGCGTGAATGCAGCGGTGGCGGCCGGCGCCCGGGTCATCAATATGTCGTTGGGCGGATCGGCCCCGGACAGCCAGTTGCTGGCCGCGATGCAAAATGCCGTCAATGCCGGGATTATTCTGGTCATTTCGGCGGGCAACGACGGTGAGGATCCGGCGCTTGGCGGCAATGCCGATCCATTCGCCCTGGTTCCGGCGCAGACGTTTCCCGGTCAGGTCATCATTGCCGGATCGGTCGGGGTCGACGGCCCGGGCGGCAACAACATCGACCAGCTGTCTACTTTCTCCAATCGGGCGGGGGCAGGACAGAATTGGTATCTGACGGCGCTCGGCAACGGCGTTCGGACGATCGACCAAACCGGTGCCGGCTTCTTCTATTCGGGCACCAGCTTTTCGGCCCCCATCATCACCGGCGCCGTCGCTCTTGTCGCCCAGGCCTTCCCCAACATGACGGGGGCGCAAATCGTCGATCTTCTGTTCCAAACGGCGGACGATCTCGGCGCCGCCGGGGACGATCCGATCTATGGCCAGGGCAGGTTGAACATCGCGCGGGCGTTCCAGCCGGTTGGCACCACCAGCCTTGCCGGGACGAACCAGACGGTGACGCTCGCGAATATTGGCGGCGACCTGCCCGAAGCGGCGGGCGACGGCGGCCAGGGGTCGATGGGGGCCATCATCCTCGATGGTTACAGCCGCGCCTTCGCGATCGACCTGGCCAAGGGCATGAGGCAGGCGGGAAGCCGCCAGCCTCTGGCCCGCGCCCTATCCGGCCATGCCCGTTCGTCGAGCGCGTCGGCAGGTCCGCTATCGATTGCGATGACCGTCACCGAACGGCGCGGCCTGCGCGGAATGTTCGATTTGGCGCAGACCGGAATCGGCCCAGAGGATGCGCGCCGGTCGCGGCTGGTAGCAGGTTCGGCGCTCGCCCGGATCGATTCGAAGACCAAGGCCGCCTTCGGCATCGCCCAGGGCGCCAAGGCGATCGAGCGTCAATTGACCGGCGCCCAGGCAGGGGCGTTCCTGATCGCCCGCGATACCAGCGGCGATCCGGGCTTTCAGGCTCGCCGCGGCGCCAGCGTGGCCGTCCGCCGCGATCTCGGCTTTGCCGGCGTGACCCTGTCCGCCGAGGAAGGCCGCGTCTGGCAGAACATCGAAACCGCGGCGACCGACTCACCCTATCGCTGGACCGGGATGACCCTCGACCGCAGCTTCGGACGAAGCAATTGGGTTTCGGCCGGGATCAGCAGGCTGGATGAAAAGCGCACCCTGCTTGGCGGGCGGCTCGGCTCTGCGTTCGGCAACAGCGGCTCGAGCAGCCTGTTCCTCGACCTGGAGGCCCGCCGCGAGCTGGGTTCCGGATGGTCGGCGACCCTGGCCGGGCGGCGCGGCTGGACGGACTTCGCCGGCGGACGCTTTCAGAGTGCGGCTTATTCGTTCGACCTGGCAAAGCTCGGCGTCCTCAACGGCCGCGACCGCTTCGGCGTCCGCCTGTCGCAACCGCTCCGGATCGAGAAGGGCGGCATCGCGATGATCCTTCCGACGAGCTACGATTATGCCACGGAGAGCGCGACGAACAGCATGTCGCGGCTCAGCTTCACCCCGTCGGGGCGCGAGCTGGATGCGGAGCTCAGCTATTCGACGCTGCTGGGCGATGGCTGGCTGGGGGCGAACCTGTTCATGCGTCGCCAGCCGGGACATATCGCCGCGGCGGATGCCGACATGGGCGCGGCGATCCGTTACAGCCTGGACTTCTGACGGATCAGGCGGCGGTCTTCCGCCGCCCGATTCCCGGAATCAGCATTCCGACACGCGTCCGGTAATTTTCATAGTCCGCGCCGAACAGCCCGACGAGATCGCGCTCTTCGTAATGCAGAGCGATGAGAATGTAGGCGGACATTGCGGCGGCGAGCAACAAATGCCCGCCCGACATTTCCGGCGTGGCCCAGAAGGCGATGAAGAAGCCAAGCATCATGGGGTGCCGCACCAGCCGGTAAAGCGATGGCTCGCGCAATTGCGGTGCTTTCACTTGCCGATCGCGGCCGTGGAACCATGCTTGTTGAAGACCGAACAGTTCGAAATGGTTGATCAGGAAGGTGCTCACCAGCACAATCCCGAAACCGACCCAGAACAGCCCAAACAGGATGTTGTAGCCGATCGGATTTTCCACGCTCCAGACCGTCGAGTCGATCGGCTGCCAAAAGAGGAACATGACGATCAGGGCGATGCTGGCCAGCAGCACATAGACGCTTCGTTCGATCGGTGGCGGCACGATTTTGGTCCATGCGCGCTTGAACCCCGGCCGGGCCATGACGCTGTGCTGGACGCCGAACAATGCGATGAGCGCTAGGTCGACAATCACCGCGCCACCCGTCGTCATGGACGAAACCGGCCCATCAACGGTCTTGGGAACGATCGCGAAGTCGCCGACGAAGGCTATCAGATAGAGGAAGGTCGCGAAAAATATCGCATAGCAAATCGTCGCGAAGGTCAGGCTCAGCGTGCGTGACATATCGTTCCCCCCTTGGGCCGGGTATCGTTCGATACGCTTGCACAGGCTTCGGTAGCGGTCGTGCTCTTCCGAAATTTCAGCGCTTTGGCAGCTTGCTGATGATAAGCGGCGCCGGACAATGGTCGATGCGTCGGTCAACGGCCGCGAACATCTCCGCTCGCGGCAGGCGGTTTAAGGGAATCGCGCGCGGGCGCTCCGCCTGCTTGCGGGCGAACGACATATGCGTTTCGGGGCAGTTCGCGGGCGATTGTTGCGGGTTCACCACCGGCATGTCGGCCGCGGGTTGGGGCGATGCAGCCAGGACAAGGAAAACGAGAAGCATCGGGCCGTCTCCTTCGCGCTTTCCATAGCAGAAGAGCGCTAGACGGTGAAGCTTTCGCCGCAGCCGCAGGCGCCCTTGGCGTTGGGATTGTCGAACACGAAGCCGGCGGCGAAATCGTCCTCGCGCCAATCCATCACGCTGCCGATCAGGTAGAGGATCGACGCGCCGTCGACATAGAAGGTGCCGCCGGGTGTCTCGATCTTCTCGTCGAACTTGTTCTCCTCGGTGACGTAGTCGACGGAATAGGCCAGGCCGGAGCAGCCGCGGCGCGGGGTCGACAGCTTGACGCCGATCGCACCCTCGGGCGCGCGGCTCATCAGCTCGGCGATGCGCGCTTCGGCGCCGGGAGTCAGCGTGATTGCTGCGGGGCGGACTCTGGCTGGTTTGTTCATAACATTCCCAATTCCAGGCGCGCCTCGTCGCTCATCTTGGACGGGTCCCAGGGCGGGTCCCAGACCAGCTTGACCTCGGCGTCGCGGATGCCCGGCACCGACAGGACGCGAAGCTCGACCTCGCCCGGCATCGATTCCGCGACCGGGCAGTGCGGCGTGGTCAGCGTCATGGTGACGACGGCATCGCCATCCTCACTGATCGCCACGTCGTAGATCAGGCCGAGCTCATAGATATCGACCGGGATTTCCGGGTCGTAGATCGATTTCAGCGCCTCGATCACCGCTTCCTGGAGCTGGCCGCCGGGCGCGCTGGGATCGAGCTCCGGCTTCTTCTCGGCCAGGAAGCCGGCCAGATAGTCGCGCTTGCGCTCGAACTCGGGCGTGACCCGGGCTCGGGGAGGGGTGTCGACGGCGTCGACTTCCTCGATCTCGATCTTTTTTTCCTCGCCCATCGTCATCCGAAAATCCGTTTCACCTTGTGCAGCCCTTGCACCAGCGCCTCGATGTCCGACGCATCGCTGTGCGCGGCGAAGCTGGCGCGGGCGGTCGCGGGGACGCCCAGCACGTCCATCAGCGGCTGCGCGCAATGATGACCCGCGCGGACCGCCACCCCGGCATCGTCCAATATGGTGCCGATATCGTGCGGATGAACCCCGTCCATCGCGAAGCTGACGATTCCGGCGCTGTCTTCCGGCCCGAAGAGGCGCACGCCCGGGACGGTGCGGAGCGCGGCGCGCGCTTCGGTCACCAGCGCGCTTTCATGCGCGTGAAGGGCGTCGGTGCCGATGCCATTCACCCAGTCGATCGCCGCATGGAATCCGACCGCGCCGACAATATGCGGGGTGCCCGCCTCGAACCGCGATGGCGCAGGCAGATAGGTCGTCTTCTCGAACGTCACCCGGTCAATCATCGCGCCGCCGCCCTGCCACGGCGGCATCGCCTGCAGGATCTCGTTGCGAG
>CAMPIY010000034.1 GCA_946886645.1 uncultured Sphingomonas sp. | reverse complement strand
GGCCGCGGCATGAGCGAGGGGAAAGGTCATGACTGGCCGCTTTGGGAAGTCTTCGTTCGTTCGAAGGGCGGCCTCAATCATCGCCATGTCGGCAGCGTTCATGCTCCTGACGCGGAGCTCGCGCTCCGGCACGCCCGCGACACCTACACGCGGCGATTAGAGGGCGTCAGCCTGTGGGTCGTGAAATCCGACGACATTGTCGCGAGCGATCCCGAGCAGGCGGGAGAGCTGTTCGAGCCCGCGGAGAGCAAAATCTACCGCCACCCGACGTTCTACGACATCCCCGATGTGGTGAAGCACATCTGATGCCTTCGCTGCCGACGATCGAGAAGGATGTGGAAAAGCGCGCTAAGTCCGCGCCGGACCATGGTGCGTTCGACGCCGCGACGGCGGGTGACCATGACCCGGCGATCGTCGATTATTGCCAGCGGCTGGGCGACGACGCGCTGATCCTGGGACAGCGGCTCAGCGAATGGTGCGGCCATGCACCGGTGCTGGAGGTCGATCTCAGCCTCGCCAACATCGCGCTCGATCTGATCGGGCAGGCGACCAATTTCCTGGCAATCGCGGGCGATGCGGATAGCCAAGCGTTCCATCGCGACGTGCTTGATTGGAAGAACTGCCTGCTGGTCGAACAGCCCAACGGCGATTTCGCGCAGACCATTGCCCGGCAGTTCCTGTTCTCGACGTGGCAGCATCTGCTTTACGAGCGGCTGTCGGGATCGGCGGACGAGCGGATCGCGGCGGTCGCGGCCAAGGCGGTGAAGGAAGTCGCCTATCACCGCGAGCTGGCCGCCGATTGGGTCATCCGGCTGGGCGACGGCACCGATGAAAGCGCAGCGCGGATGCAGGACGGGCTCGACTGGTGCTGGCGTTTCGTGCCGGAACTGTTCGAAGTGGACGAAACGCTTCAGGCGCTCATCGATCGGGGCATCGCGGTGAATCTGCAGTCGTTCGAGGACGAATATCGCCGGGCCATCGGCGCGGTGCTGGTGGAAGCGAAGCTGGGCACACCGGCCGAGCAGCGCCCGATCCTTGGCGGACGGCGCGGCCACCACAGCGAGCATCTCGGCCATTTGTTGGCAGTGATGCAGTATCTGCCCCGCACCTACCCCGACGCAGCCTGGTAATGGCTGAGCATTTCTACTCGCTTCGGGTCGCGGAGATCGTGCCCGAGACCGACGAGGCCAACTCGATCCTGTTCGAGGTTCCGGAAGAGCTGAAATCGGCTTTCCGCTTCAAGGCGGGCCAGCATCTCACCCTGCGCGCGGACATCGGCGGTGAGGAAGTGCGCCGCAACTATTCGCTCTGCGTTGCGCCCGATGCGGGAGAAATACGCGTCACGGTGAAGCGCATCGCCAAGGGGGTCTTTTCCAACTGGGTCGGCGATGAGTTGAAGCCGGGCGACACGCTGGACGTCATGACGCCGCACGGCTCGTTCACGACCGAGTTCGATTCCGCTGCCGAGCGTCGTTATGTCGGTTTCGCCGGCGGGTCGGGAATTACCCCGGTCATCTCGCTGATCCGGACGGCACTGGCTGCCGAACCCAGGTCGCGCTTCACCCTCTTCTACGGCAACCGCGATTCCAATTCGGTCATCTTCCTGGAGGCGCTGGCGGCGCTCAAGGATCGCTACATGGGCCGGTTCGAGCTCTATCATTTCCTGAGCGACGAAGAGGGCGACGTCGAGCTGTTCAACGGCATGCTCAACCGCGAAACCTGCGACGAGGCCATCGAGCATCTGGTTGACGATCCTACCGCGATCGACGCCTGGTTCATCTGCGGGCCTGGGCCGATGATGGATGCGGCCGAGAAGGCGCTGCTCGAAAAGGACGTCGCGAAGGATCGCATCCATATCGAGCGCTTCACTGCGGGCCGTCCTTCCGCCGCCCTCGCGGCGCAGATCGCGGCGTTGCAGGAGGAAGCGGCCGGGCAGACGATCAGCGTCACGCTGGACGGCCGCACCCGCAAGGTCGAATTCTCCGCCGCCAACATCCTCGACAGTGCGCGCGAGGCGGGGTTGCCTGCGCCTTTCGCCTGCAAGGCAGGCGTGTGCGCCACTTGCCGGGCCAAGGTGACCAAGGGGAAGGTCGAAATGGCCGCCCGATACGGCCTGACGGACGAAGAAGTCGCCGCGGGCTATGTCCTCACCTGCCAGTCGGTGCCGGTGGGCGAGGGGGTCGCGGTCGATTACGACGCCTGACTGTTGGGCGTGACGACCGGCACCGGTTGCGCTAGAGCCGAACCATGCTGGACCAGCCTATGACGACCGGGCCGGGCGGGGGCGCCCAATTCTTCGACGCGCTTGGCGACGTGCAGAGTGATTCCCTCCTCGCGCTGATCGCCATGGCCAATGCCGACACCAGGCCCGAAAAGATCGATGTCGGCGTGGGCGTCTATCGCGATGGCGTCGGTAACACCCCGATCCTGCGGGCGGTGAAGGCGGCCGAAAAGCTGCTGTGGGACCGGCAGGAGACCAAGAGCTACATCGGCGGCTTCGGCGACCGCCGTTACACCGAATTGCTTCGGTCGATCGTGCTGGGCCGCCATGCCGATGACGACCGCATTGGCGGCCTTCACACACCGGGCGGCTGTGGCGCGCTTAGCCTTGGCTTCAAGCTGATTGCGGCCGCGCATCCCGACGCCAAGGTGCTGATCGGGACGCCGACCTGGCCCAACCATGTCCCGGTCGTCGAGGCGGCGGGCCTCAGCATCGCCGAATATCGCTATTACGACCGGCTCGAGACTCGAATCCGCTTCGACGAGATGATGGCCGCGCTGGAAGGCGCCAACCATGGCGATGTGGTCCTGCTCCACGGCTGCTGCCACAACCCGACCGGCGCGGATTTGAATGAGGGCCAGTGGCGCGACGTGGTGGACGTGGTTTCGCGGCGCGGGCTCTTCCCCATTGTCGACATTGCTTATCAGGGACTTGGCCGCGGTTTCGCCGAGGACGCGGCGGGGCTGCACCTTCTGCTCGATGCCTGCGACGAGGTGGTCGTGGCCCAAAGCTGCGACAAGAATTTCGGCGTCTATCGCGACCGGGTCGGCTCGCTGTTCGTCAAGACGGCCCGCGCGGAAGGCACCAAGCGGGCCATGGACCATGTCGTCCAGATCGCCCGCGAAATGTGGTCAATGCCGCCCGATCATGGTGCGGCGGCGGTACGGATCGTCCTAGAAACGCCCGAGCTTCGCGCCGATTGGGATGCCGAGGTCGGCGAGATGCGCGACCGCATCAACCGGATCCGCGGCGTCATCGCCGCTGCCGATCCGCGCCTCGCCTATATCGGCGGCCAGTATGGCATGTTCTCGATGCTGCCGGTGAGCCGCGACCAAGTCGTGCAGCTTCGCGAGAAGCACGCCATCTACATGGCCGACAGCGGCCGGTTCAACGTCATCGGCATGGCCGACAGCGCGATCGACCGCTTCATTGCCGCCGTCGTCGAGACGATGAATGGCTGACGCAATGACCGCCGAACCGGAGAGCGACTTTAAGCCCGATCTCGGCGTTGACTGGGCCGAAGTGGCCCGGCTTGTCACGACCAGCCGGGCGATGGATGAGCTGGAAGAGATGCGGCTCGTTCCCGAAAAGAAGGTGCTGTACCAATTTTCGGCACGCGGCCATGACATGGCGCAAGTCATATTGGGCATGCATCTGCGCGATGGCGACGCGGCTTGCGGCTATTACCGGTCGCGGCCCATGCTTCTGGCGCTTGGCGTTCCACTGGCCGACGCGCTCGGCTCGGGAATGGGCCTCGCCGGAGGCTATTCCGACGGTCGCGATATCGGCGTCGTGTTCAACTATCCCAATCCCGGCGGAGCCCATGCGCTGCCGATGTGCGGCGGCGTCGGCGCGCAATATACGCCCGCAACCGGTTGGGCACAGGCAATCGCCTATAAAACGAAGGTCCTGGGCGAGAAGGACGATGGCGCCATCGGAGTCGTGCTGGGCGGCGACGCAAGTTGCGCGACGGGTGGATTTTGGTCCGCCCTAACAATTGCTACGACGCAATCTTTGCCTCTGCTATTTTACATCGAAGATAATGGCTATGGCATCTCCGTCACCTCCGATTACCAAACGCCAGGGCGCGACATCGCCGCCAACCTCGCCAGCTTCAAGAATTTGGCGATCTGGAACGGCGACGGCACCGAGCCGGCGGAAGCGGCGCGGCTGATCGGCGAGGCGGTCGCCCATGTCCGCGACCGGCAAGGGCCAGCGCTGATCCGCCTGAAGGTGCCGCGGCTCGAGGGCCATAGTTACCAGGACACCCAGACTTACAAATCCGAAGCGACGGTCGAGGCGGAATGGGCCCGCGATCCGCTGCCCAAGCTGAAGGCTTTTGCGTCGCATCTCGACTGGGACTTGATCGAGGCGTCGGTCGAGCGTGAAGTCGAATCCGCCCGGGCCGAGGCTGAGGCGCGCGGCATCTCGTCGCCCGACCGGGTTACCGACCATGTTTTCTTCGACGGTGCGCCGAGCGCCGTCGGCGGCGGTGCAGGCTTGAGCCTGGACGGCACGACGGAAGAGCCGCAGTCCGAGGGCCAGCGGATCAACATGGTCACCGCGATCCGCCGCGTGCTTGACCAGGAGCTGGCCGCCAATCCCAAGGTGCTGGTGTTCGGCGAGGACGTCGGACCCAAGGGCGGCGTCCATGCGGTGACGCTTGGCCTGCAGGACAAGTTCGGCGTGGACCGCGTGTTCGACACCTCGCTCAACGAGGAAGGCATCGTAGGCCGCGCGGTCGGCATGGCGCTCGCCGGACTGATGCCCGTCCCCGAAATCCAGTTCCGCAAATATGCCGAGCCGGCGACCGAGCAGATCAACGATTGCGGGACCATGCGCTGGCGCACCGCCAACCGCTTCTCCGCGCCGATGGTGCTCCGCGTGCCCGGCGGCTTCTTCAAGTGCGGCGACCCCTGGCACAGCCAGACCAACGAGGTGCAATTCGTCCACAATCCGGGCTGGAAAGTCGCGGTGCCGTCCAACGCCGAGGATGCGGTCGGCCTGCTTCGCGCCAGCCTGCGCGGAAACGACCCGGTGCTGTTCTTCGAACACCGCGCGATGCTGGACGACAGCTGGGCGCGCCGCCCCTGGCCGGGCGACAAATTCGTGCTGCCGTTCGGCAAGGCGAAGAAGACCCGCGAGGGCGACCGGATCACGATCGTCACCTGGGGCGCGATGGTGCCGCGCTGCGAAGCGGCGGCGGAAGGCATTAGCGCCGATGTCATCGACCTACGCACCCTGATGCCGTGGGACCGCGAGATGGTGCTGGACAGCGTCCGCCGCACTCGCCGCTGCCTTATCGTACACGAAGATTTGCGCACGGGTGGCTTCGGCGCGGAGATCGCTGCGGTGGTCGCTGACGAGGCCTTCCTCGACCTCGACGCGCCGGTTGCCCGCGTCACCATGCCCGACATCCCCAGCCCACATCATCCCAAGCTGATGGAGTGGGCGCTTCCCTCGGCCGAAAGCATCCGCGCCGAGATCGACCGGCTGGTGGGGTTTTAGGATGATCGAAGTCCGCGTTCCCGACGAGCAGGAAGGCACCAAAGCCGTCGTCCGCGCCTGGCTGAAGAAGGTGGGGGAGGCCGTCGCGGTCAATGATCCGCTGGTGGAGCTTGAAACGGATAAAGTGACGCAGGAAGTGCCATCGCCTGCCGCCGGAGTCCTGACCGAAATTGTGCTCGACACCGATGCCGAAGCGGAGCCGGGAGCGCTTCTTGGGAAGATCAGTGTCGGCGGTGCTCCTGCGAAGGCAGGAGCCCAGACCGAGGGTGAAGCGCGAGCCGAAGCGGTCAGCGCCGGAGCTCCTCGCGCGACTGGGCCACTACCTTCGCAGGGGCACGGAAGTGAGTCACGCCTCAGCCCCTCCGTTCGCCGCGCCCTGCTCCAGCACGACATCGACCCCTCGCGCATCCAGGGCACCGGCCGCGACGGGCGCATCACTCGCGACGATGTCGATCGCGCGGTTGCCTCCGCCACGACCGTCAGCGTCGGGAAGCCTGCAACCGCGCAGCCTCGCCACTTCGCCGGCGGCGACGTCCCTCACGATCGGATGCGGCTCAAGATCGCGGAGAATATGGTCCGCGCGGTCAGCGACGCGCCGCACGTCACCGCGCTCTTCGAGGCGGACTTCTCCGCAATCGCCGCGCATAAGGCAGCGCTCGCCGCCAAGGGCACAAAGCTCAGCTACACCGCTTACCTGATCAAGGCCGCCGCCGAAGCGATGGCGGTCGCCCCCGCGATCAACGGGCGCTGGGAAGAAGACCGCATCGCCATCGGCCCCAGCATCAACATCGGCGTCGGAACCGCGCTCGGCGAAAAGGGCCTCGTCGTCCCGGTCGTCAAGGACGCAGGCTCCCTCAGCCTCGAAGACATCGGCCGCAAACTAGACGACCTCACCGCCCGCGCCCGCTCCGGCGACCTTGCCGCCGCAGACGTGTCGGGCGGCACCTTCACCATCTCCAACCATGGCGTATCGGGCAGCCTGCTCGCCGCACCAATCATCCTTCACGCGGGGCAGGCGGCGATCCTCGGCATCGGCAAGCTGGAAAAGCGCGTCGTCGTCCGCGAAATCGGTGGCCAGGACGCGATCCTTGTCCGCCCGATGGCCTATGTCACTCTGACCATCGACCACCGCGTCGTCGACGGCCACCAGACCAACGCTTGGCTCACCCGGTTCGTCGAAGTGCTGGAGAATTGGCCCGCCGCCTGATCTCCGCTGTCAGAAAATGGCGCACTTGCCAGCCGCAGCTTCGCAACACCCCCGAAAGCCGCTACTCTAACCGCTGAGCAGGTCGTTCCGGGGGCGGGCGCGTGACGAAGCTGATTATCCAGATTCCGTGCTTCAACGAGGCCGAGGCGCTGCCCGCGACCGTCGCGGCGCTCCCCAAATCGATCCCCGGCATCGACGAAATCGAAACCCTCGTCATCGACGACGGCAGCACCGACGGCACCGCGGAAGTCGCCCGCAGGCACGGCGTCCAGCACATCGTCCGTCACCGCCGCAACCGCGGCCTCGCCGCCGCCTTCCAGTCCGGCCTCGACACAGCACTCGCGGCGGGGGCGGACATCATCGTCAACACCGACGCCGACGGCCAGTATCGGGGCGAAGACATCGCCGTCCTGGTCGCCCCCGTCGTCGCGGGAGAGGCGGACATCGTCATCGGCGACCGCGGCGTCGGAAGGAACGAGCATTTCCACCCGGTCAAGCGACAGCTCCAGCGCCTGGGCAGCATGGTCGTGCGCCGCCTGTCGCGCACCAAAGTCACCGACGCCGTCAGCGGCTTCCGCGCGATCAGCCGGGACGCGGCGCAACGGATCACGATTACGACCGAATTCAGCTACACCACCGACATGCTCATCCAGAGCGGCCGCAAGCGCATGGCGATCGCGAGCGTCCCCATCAGGACCAATTCGACGGAGCGGCCGTCGCGCCTGTTCAAATCGATCCCCCAGTTCATCGCCAACACGATGATCACCATCCTGCGCGCCTATGCGACCTACAATCCGCTAAGGACTTTCGCGCTGATGGGCCTGTTGATCACGCTGGTCGGCATGATCCCGATCCTGCGCTTTCTTTGGTTCTGGATCGCGGGCGACGGGGCGGGCCACGTCCAGTCGCTGGTGCTGGGCGGCGCCCTGCTGATCCTCGGCACCTTGACCGTGATCATGTCGCTCCTCGCCGACATGATCGGGACCAACCGGAAGCTTCTGGAAACCACGCTGGCCCACATCAGACGGCTTGAGGAAAATGGGATGGGTAGCGAGGACAAGCTCTCGGGTTGAAGGCGCGCCGGACAATCTACCGCGCGGACGTGGTCGCAGGCGATGAAGAGCGCCTCAGCTCGATCATCTGTCCGCCAGGGTAGGTGTAGGAAGTGGCGACAGCTGCTACGCCAGGCGGCAGGTCAAGGGCGCCACGGAACGTGTGGTTAGGGATGAATATCCGATAGCCAGCGTCGAGCGTATCACGGATCAGCCTGGGATCCGGCGGCATGGTCATCGGCTCCCGGTCAGCGACCAGAGCGCCGTTTGATCCCACTCGGCTGACCGCCCATTCGGGAAGAGCAATGATCAGGCTTTTGGCGGGCAAGCGCTCGACTGCCTCGCTGATGGCGAGCGATGAGGATCGCCGGATTTGTGAATCGCGAAAATCGGACAGGGCGGCCCCAATCGACATCAGCAGGCCCATCGCGAACAACAGGATGGCCAGTTTGCGCGCTCCCTGCCGCAACCGCCACGAAGCCCCCGCGGCGACGGCCGCGATCGCGGTCGCCAGCAGCACGTAGGTCGAGACGATCTGGTGCAAGCCAATAAATCCCGACGGATGAAGGACAACCCAAGCGCCGCCCAGCGCAAGCGCGGCCCATATGCCGGCGGAAAGGAAGATGATGGGATTGGGAACCGAGCGCCACAGATCAAGTATTATCATGGCGCAGATCATGCTGAGCGCCGGCAGCACCGGCAGGAAGTAGCGCATGTTGCTGCTTCCGCCGCCGTGCCACGATAGCATGACAAATGGGAGGACCATGGTCGCGGTGAAGATGAGCAACGTTGAGACGGCCCGTCGTTCGGCCTTCGCGACGCCGCCCGTCAGCAGCATCATGATGAGCCCGATCCACGGCATGCTTTGGCCGAGGGCTTTCTTGGCCAGGAAAAAGAACATCACGGTACCACCCGGCCCGGGCTGGACGTTAACGCGATGATCCTCGACCGTCCTCATGTCGATGATCAGCGCCACGAACCCGCGACAAAACCGCGCGAGCAAGGTGTTCGTCGCTGGAAAGGCGAGGAGGACCGCACCGAGGACAAGCAGCGATGCGATCGTTGCCTTGCGGCTCGGCCGCCATTCGACCTTCCGCCAGAGAAGAAGCGCGACGAATGCGATGCCCAGCGCGGCAAAGAGGGGGAGGTGGGCCGACAGGTCGGTGCTGCCGCCCGACTGGCCGTAGGAAAGGGGGTTCGGCGTGCCGAACTTCAACTGGTTGAACCAGCTTGCGAGGGCGATTGAGGGCAGGACCCCTAGCCCGAAATAGAAGCCGGAACGCACGAAGCGAGGTGCGTAAATCAGCAGGATCAGGCCTATCGCCGGAACCGCAAGGATCGCATCGAGCCGGAACAGCATCCCTGCCCCCGCGAACAACCCCGACAAAATCGCGTCGCGCCTGTCCGTCCCATCGGAGCCCAGATGGCGGAGCGCGAGCCAATAGGCCTGCACCGCGAAGAAGGTCGACAGCATATGCGGCCAGATGCCGACCGCATATTCCAGCCAGAAACTACCCGCGACGAGTAGTAGTGCGGCAATCCGCCAGACGGCTTCGCTCCTGAACTGGCTGAGGCAGATTTTCCGGACGGTAAAGAGCGTCAGGATCGCCGCGATGGTATTGAGAAGAATGAAGGCTCTGACGCCCATCACCGGCAACAGCAGCCCACCGAGCAGGGCGGTTCCGGCAGGATATTGCGGGGTCAGGCCCTGTGGGCCGTCAATCAGCATCCTCAGCCGCAGGCTCTCGCTGTGGAATAGGTGATAGCCATTATCGAGGCCCAGCGAGCCGTGGTCGGCGATAGCGCGCGCTCCAAGATAATACATGGCTTCGTCGATCGAGAAGAACCCCGTGGAGGCAATGAACGCGACCATCAGGATGAGCGCGGACAGGCCCCACAACAGCCGGTCGTTCGGCACTTTGACCAACGGCATCGCTTCCCCCCGACGCGATCAATGGCGACCCAATGGCATGGGTAGCACAAAGGCCAGGTCGTGGAAGTGTCTTGAGGGGGGGGCACGTTTTTGGACAGTGGTCGCGGCCTAGCGGCGCGGAGTGAATCCGCGCCGTCGGTCCTGTCCGCTTGGCGGCAGGCCGTCCGCTCTCGCCATCTCTCGACCAATGCGCATCGCTGTCGCGATTGCGCATTGCTCTCGGTGGCTTGAGGAGTGGCGCACCCAACATGAATATGATGGGCACTCAACTCATTGGGAAATTTCCGTGTCATTAGTCAAGTGACGGCCGCTTTGCGCCCAGCATGGGCTTTCATCAGGGCAGCGCTACTTTCCCAAAGCGGCCAATCGACCTGGTGAGTGAAATCCGCGACCAGATCTAGGACGGAGCTACGCAGAAATTGACGTTCGTCAGGGCGCCGGCCAGCCGCTCACAGATAGTGGTTCGTTCGTCGTTGGGCTCAGGAGGTGGAAGCAGAAGCGTGGCCGGGCCGCCGTTCCGGCCGTGATTTCAACTACCCGGTGCGCGGCAAAGCGGTCTGGTGGCGACATGCGGCTGAATCGCGTGAGACCATCTGGGCACGTCAGAAGTCCGTCCTCGGCATTAAAGGAGTTCGATCATGGCAAAAGCGATCGGTATCGACCTCGGAACTACGAACAGCTGCGTTGCCGTGATGGAAGGCAACAAGGCAACCGTAATTGAGAACAGCGAAGGTGGCCGCACGACCCCATCCTATGTTGCGTTCACCGATGCTGGCGAAATCCTGGTCGGGCAGCCGGCGAAGCGGCAGAGCATAACCAACCCCGAAAATACAATCTTCGCGATTAAGCGGCTGATCGGCCGTCGCTACGACGATCCTACAACCCAGAAGGATAAGGAATTGGTGCCGTACAAGATTGTGCCCGGCGACAATGGCGACGCCTGGGTGGAGGTTCGCGGCAAGAAGTACAGCCCCAGCCAAATCAGCGCCTTCATCCTGCAGAAGATGAAGGAAACCGCGGAGGCCAACCTCGGCGAGACCGTCACTCAGGCCGTCATTACCGTTCCTGCTTACTTCAACGACGCGCAACGCCAGGCGACGAAGGACGCTGGCAAGATCGCGGGGCTTGAAGTCCTGCGCATCATCAACGAGCCGACGGCCGCCGCGCTAGCCTATGGCCTCGACAAGAAAGGTTCAGGGAGGATCGCGGTCTATGACCTAGGCGGCGGCACGTTCGATGTCTCGATCCTCGAGATCGGCGATGGCGTGTTCGAGGTGAAGTCCACCAACGGTGACACCTTCCTTGGCGGTGAGGACTTCGACAAGCGGGTGATCGATTACCTTGCCGACGAGTTCAAGAAAGAAAACGGCATCGATCTGCGCAGCGATCGCCTGGCGCTGCAGCGCCTCAAAGACGCCGCCGAGAAGGCCAAGATCGAGCTTTCAAGCGCGACCCAGACCGACGTCAACCTGCCGTTCATTACCGCCGACCAGACCGGTCCGAGGCATCTCAACATCAAGCTGAGCCGCGCCAAACTCGAGGCCCTGGTCGACGACCTGATCCAGCGAACGATGGGCCCGTGTCGTGCTGCGCTGAAGGACGCTGGCCTCGATACGTCCAGCATCGACGAGGTCGTGCTCGTCGGCGGCCAGACACGCATGC
>CAMPIY010000033.1 GCA_946886645.1 uncultured Sphingomonas sp. | reverse complement strand
CGCGCCACTCTCCATGCTTTCGGGCCCGGATTTCCCTGGGGCACGCTGACGGTCAACGTCGTCGGGAGCTTCCTTATCGGCCTTTCGGTGGGACTGTTCGCGCTGCTCGAGACCGGGCAGCAGGCGCGGCTGTTCCTCGTCACGGGCTTCCTTGGCGGCTTCACCACCTTTTCCGCCTTCAGCCTGGACGCGCTAACCTTGTGGGAGCGCGATCCGTGGACTGCCGCCCTCTATGTCGCGGCGAGCGTGTTGGTGTCATTCGCTGCGATCGTCGCGGGCGTGATGCTGGGCCGCCTCGCCTGACCTTGTCGCCGAGCCGGGGCAGCCCCACTTCCTCCTGAACCCCAAGTCAGGAGCAACGCATGGCCGAAGCGCCCACCGCCGAAATTCCCTCCCTTCCCGCCGATTATGTTCCGCCCAAGGTCTGGACCTGGGAAAAGCCGAGCGGCGGCACCTTCGCCAACATCAACCGGCCGATCGCGGGCCCAACGCATGAGAAGGTGCTTCCGGTCGGGGCACATCCGCTACAGCTTTATTCGCTCGGCACACCCAACGGGCAGAAGGCCAGCATCATGCTGGAGGAGCTGCTAGCGGCCGGTCATTCGGGCGCGGAATATGACGCCTGGTACATCGATATCGGCGAGGGCGACCAGTTCGGGTCGGGCTTCGTCGAGGTGAACCCCAATTCGAAAATCCCGGCGCTGCTCGACCGGACGAACCCGGACAAGCCGCAGCGCGTGTTCGAGAGCGGATCGATCCTGCTCTACCTGGCCGAGAAGTTCGGCGCCTTCCTGCCCACCGACCCGGCGGCGCGGACCGAAGCGCTGAATTGGCTGTTCTGGCAGATGGGGTCGGCGCCTTTCCTGGGCGGCGGCTTCGGCCACTTCTACAATTATGCCCCGATCAAGATCGAATATGCGATCGACCGCTACGCGATGGAGACCAAGCGGCAATATGACGTGCTCGACCGGCACTTCGCCGAGCATCGCTATGCCGCGGGCGAGGATTACAGCATCGCCGATATCGCGATCTGGCCCTGGTATGGGGCAGTGGCACTGGGCCAGGGATATCCCGGTGCGGCGGAATTCCTGGGCCTTCGCGATTACAAGAATGTGATGCGCTGGACCGAGGAAGTGGCAGCCCGCCCGGCGGTGCAGCGCGGGCGGCGGGTCAACCGCAGGCAAGAGAACGACCCGAGCTTCATCCGCGAACGGCACAGCGCGGCGGACCTCGACTGATATGCTATAGGCGGCCTTCCTGTGGGGGAGGCCGCCTATGTTCGTTCGACCGTTTATCGCAATCGCCGCACTGGCGCTGACGGCCTGCGCGACGCCGGGGAAAGACCTGTCTTCGGGCCGTTGGATCGACTTGACCCATGACCTGGCCGAGGATTCGGTGTTCTGGCCGACGGCCGACGGGTTCAGGCATGAGGTCGCCTCGTACGGGCCGACGCCGGGCGGATGGTTTTACAGCAGCTATAACCTTCACCTGTCGGAGCATGGCGGAACGCACCTGGATGCGCCGATCCACTTTGCGGAAGGCAAGCAGACCGCCGACCAGATTCCGCTGGAGCGGCTGATCGGGCCGGCGGCGGTGATCGATGTGTCGGCGCAGAGTGCGGCCGATTCCGACTATCGCTTCACCGTGGAGGACGTCACGAAATGGGAGCGGGCGAACGGCCCCCTGCCTAATGGCGCAATCGTGCTGTTCCGGACGGGCTTCGACAAGCGCTGGCCGGACAAGGCGACCTATCTGGGCACTGCGGAGCGCGGGCCGGACGCGGTCGCCAAGCTTCATTTCCCGGGGATTTCCGAGGAAGCGGCGCGTTTCCTGGCGGACCAGCGCAAGGTGTCGGCGGTCGGGCTGGACACGGCCAGCCTGGATTATGGCCAGTCGAAGGACTTTATCGCCCACCGTATCCTGCTGGGCGCCAACATCCCGGGGTTCGAGAATGTCGCGAACCTCGACCGGCTTCCGGCCAAGGGAGCGATGGTCGTGGCGCTGCCGATCAAGATCCGTGGCGGGAGCGGCGGGCCGCTCAGGATTGTGGCGCGGCTGCCGAACTAGGCGGCGTCAGGCTGACGCGCGGATGGGGCCGGCGCGAACGGCGATGGATGACCCGGCGAATCCAGAAGGACCAGACCGCCAGCGACCCGAGCAGCGCGAGACCGAGCCCCGACAGGGTCATGGCCAGCTTCCAGGCCAGCCCGCCGACCTTCGCCGTGTGGACCGGATAGAATTTCTCGTTGATCGATGCCGCCAGGCCGGCGCCCGCCGGATCGTCGACCCGCACGAGCTTCCCGGCGCGGTCGAAATAAAGCGTGGTCCGGCCGTTCGGAGTCCATTCGGACGGCTGCCGCATCCTGATCGAATAAGCGCCGTCGGGCCTGGCCGGGACCGTGAGGCGGCGGAGCGCCGCATTGGGAAAGCGCGCCTTGGCCTCGCGAAGCATGGCGGGGATCGCGGCGGGTTGCTCGGCGGGCTCGACGATCGGTGGCTTGGCTGAAGCGGCGATGGTCCCGAACGGGCTGAGAACGACCTTCGCGGCGGCAGGGAACAGCATTCCGAGGCCAGTGAGGAAGCTGACGAGCAAAAGCGGCGTGATGAGGATTCCGAAATCGCGGTGATGGCGGACGATCGGGCCGGGCTGAATTTTGCGCGGCCACAAGCGCCATTCGAAGGCGCGGCGGCTTCGCCACCAGAGGATGGCGCCGGTGATCACGAACAGCAGGCCGAAGATGCCGGCGATGCCGGTGACCCACTCGCCCGTTACCCCGGCGAAGAGGTGATGGTGGAGGTCGAAGATCCAGAGTTCCGGCCGTTCCCATTCACTCGCCCAGCTGGCGGCGACCTCGCCGTTCTGGCGGACATATTCGCCGCCACCGTCCTTCTTCACGACGAGGTGAAGGCCGATCTCCTCGCTGGCGAAGGTGATGCGGGTCGCGCCATCGGCGACCGCGCTTTCCGAAACGGCGGCGATCCGGTCGACGCGCTCGACGACGGGGTCGTCCGCGCCGGTGACACCTATCCACTCCCCTTCCCACACCAGGATCGCGCCGGTCAGGCCGAGCAGGGCCAGCAGCAGCCCGATCAGCCCGCCCGACCAGCGGTGAAGGATGGAAAGCAGCTTCACGTCAGAACTCGCTGGTCAGCCCGAGGGTCAGGGTGCGGCCCCGGCCCGCGAAGAAGCGGGTCGGGTCGGTCGCGGCGACCGTGTCGCTGTTGTAGCTGACATAATATTTGTCGAGGAGGTTCATCGCCGACAGGCTGACGCGATGCTTGCCGAAGCGATAGCCGACCGCCGCGTCGAAGAGCGTGTAGCCTTCGAAATCGCTGTCGCTGCCCGCGTCGTCGAACTTGCGCTCGAAATAGAAGCGGGTGGCGAGGCGGGCGTCGAACGGCCCATTTTCATAGGCCGCGTAGAGGTTGAGCCGGTCGGGCGCGATGTTGGCGCCGTCGAGGTCGACATCGACCTCACCATCCTCGTCGCTGTCGGTTTGACCACGAGTGCGGGCGTAAGCGGCGCCGACGCTCAGGCCCTCGATCGGCAGCCGGGCGTCGATCGCAAGGTCGAGTCCTTCGAGCGCGATTGGCGCCCGGACGACATCAAAAATGCCATCGGGGTTGCGGACCAGCCGCGAGCCAAGCTTCGACGACGACCACCAATAGGCGGCGCTCGCCGTGATGCCCCCTCGCTTCCATTCGACGCCGATCTCGCGGTTGTTCGACACGACCGGCTCGAGCGACAGGAAATTGTCGACATCGACGCCGTCGATGTTGATGCCGCGCAGGATCCGCCCGACGTCGGCGATCGTGTAGCCCTCGGCATAGCTGGCGTAGGCGCGCAGGCCCTTGACCGGCTCGACGATCACGCCGCCGTTCAAAAGCGCCTTGTGGAAGCTGGGCTTGCCGCCGCCGACCTCGCGCGAGCCGTAGGAAGCCAGTGTGGTGAAGTCGGGAACGTCGAGCGTGACCTTCTCGTAGCGAGCGCCGCCGGCGAGGCGGAGCTTGCCGCCCAGCAGCTTGAGATTGCCTTGCAGAAAGGGAGCGACGCTGAAGAAGCTGGATTCGGGAACCCAGGTGCGGCCGGTCGCGCGCAGCGTCTGGGCGGTGCGGTCGTGGAGCAGGTCGAGCCCGGTGGTCACGGTGAGCGCCTCCACGCCGGGCACCGTCCGCTCATAGCCGAGCTTGGCGCCCAGCTTGCGGCTGTTGTTGACCGACTGGTCGAACAGGGTGCCGATCGGCGCAATGTCGATATCCTGGAACGTGCCGGCGGCGCTTCCCCCGAAAATGTCGCGGGTCCGGCTGAAGAAGGCTTGCGCGGTGAGCTGACCTCCCAGCAAATCTTCTTCGGTCAGCGATGCGCTCAATAGCTCGGCGCGGTTGGATGGGGCGACGCCGTCGATTTTCCCCTTTTCGCTGGTCGTCGGAAAGCCGGGGACGGCGACATAATGGCCGCGGCCTTCCAACTGGAAGCGGTTGGCGATCAGCTCGACCCGCATGGTTGGCGTGAGCTCGTAGCCGAAGCGGCCGAAGATCGACCAGCTGTCGCTGTCCTGGATTTCGCCCTGCGTACCGTCGACGCCGATGCGGTTGCCATGTCCGTCGAGGAAGACGCCGCGCCGCTCGAAAGTGGCGCCGGTGGTGAGATCGAAGGCACCGTCGCGGTACCCGACGAGGCCGGCGACCTTGCCGCCCATTGCTTCGCCGTCGAAGCCATCCTGGGCGGTGCCCTGGACCAGCGTCTTGATCCGCACGCCGTCCGTAACGGGCGCGCCGACGGTGACCTGGTTCACGACTCCGCCAGTGGCGCCGATGCCCTGCAGCGCGTTGGAGCCGTAGATGACCTCGACCCGGTCGATGAAGAAGGGGTCGATCGTATAGCCGTCGCGCGAGCCGTCGCGGATCGGCGTCGATTGGGGGACGCCGTTGATCGCGAACAGAGGCGAGCGGCCGCGCAGGGACTCGCCGGAGCCCGACAATTTTTCGCGGGTCGGGGAGAAGGACGGAAGCTTGGCCGAAACCGCGTCGATGACCGAGCCGGAGACGGCGACCTGATCGGTCAGCGCCTTGCCGCCGACAACGTCGACGGTCAGCGGAAGCGCGGTGACGGGAAGGCGGGTGCGGGCGCCGGTGACGACGATCGCTTCCGGTTCGGGCTCCCCGGTCGCGGGAGCCTCAGATGGCTCATCGGCCTGGGCGGCTAGCAGCGGTGCGGGGATCAGGGCGAACAGGACGGGCGACGCGGCACGGACAACAAAATTCAAGAAAACCTCCCTCGACTTGGCGCGGCACTAGCCAAGCTGCGAATGATTATCAATATCGCAAAATGAACCGTTCGGTTTGCGAGGCGGCCGGTTGCCGTTCATCGAGGAGCAATTCTATCGCTCCATTGCCGCCACAAAATCGGGCTAACCGGACGGGATGAGACAGCTAATGCCGGGCATCGCACTCGCCTTCCTTCCCGCCGCCGCGCTGGCCGCGCCAATCGAGGGAAAGTGGCAGAATCCGAAGGACAGCGTGATCGTCGACGTCACGTCCTGCGGCGTGGAGACATATTGTGGAAAGGTCAGCTGGGCCTCGCCCAAGGCCAAGCGCAAGGCGGATGGCAGAATGCAGGTCGGAACGCAGATCCTCACCGGCCTCAAGTCCGATGGGCGCGGCGGATACAAGGGCCGCGCTTATGTGCCCAGGCATCGAATCCACGCCACCGCCACCGTGCGCCATGCGGGGCGCGACGCCCTGATCGTGAAGGGATGCGCGCTGGGCGGCCTGCTTTGCAAATCGGAGCGCTGGACTCGGGTCCGCTAGTTACAGGGTAAAGGCAGTTCCCAATTTGCCGTCGAACACCGCCGCCTGGAGCGCGGCCATCTCGTCGGCCCAATAACGATCGGATTCGAGGCGCGGGCTGATCGCGCGGACCTTCGCGTGGAGCGGCTGGAGCTTGGCCGACGTCTTCAGCGGCGCATGATAGTCGACGCCTTGCGCGGCGGCGATCAGCTCGACGGCGACGATTCCGGCGACATTCTTGGCGATCTGGGCTGCCTTGCGCGCGGCGATCGGCGCCATCGAGACGTGGTCCTCCTGCCCTGCCGACGTCGGCACGCTGTCGACGCTGGCCGGGAAGGCGAGGCTGCGGTTTTCGGCAACTAGCGCGGCCTGCGTCACTTGCGGGATCATGAGGCCGGAATTGACCCCGCCGTCGTCGACGAGGAAGGCAGGAAGGCTGCTCATCTTCGGATCGATCAGAACGGCGGTGCGGCGCTCGGAGATTGAGCCGACCTCGCACATCGCCATGGCGATGGTGTCGGCGGCGAAGGCGACGGGCTGGGCATGGAAATTGCCGCCGCTGATCGCCGTGTCCTCATCCTCGAACACGATCGGATTGTCGGTCACCGCGCCCGCCTCGATGGTGAGCGTGCGGGCGGCGTTGGTCAGCAGGTCGAGCGCGGCGCCCATCACCTGCGGCTGGCAGCGGAAACTGTAGGGATCCTGCACCTTGCCGCAGCGCCCGTGGCTGGCGAGGATTTCGCTGCCGTCGAGCAAGCCGCGGATTTCGGCGGCAACACGGATCTGGCCGGGCTGGCCGCGGACGGCGGAAATGCGCGGGTCGAACGGTTTCACCGAGCCCTTGAGCGCATCGACCGACAAAGCGCCCGCGCCGAGCGCCGCGCTAAATACGCGTTCGGCGGTGAACAGGGCGTCGAGGGCGATCGCGGTCGAGGCCTGGGTGCCGTTGATGAGGGCGAGGCCTTCCTTGGGGCCGAGCTCGAGCGGCTTCATCCCGAGCTTCTGGAGCGCGTCCTTGGCGGGGAGGGTTTCGCCGGCGACATCGATCCGGCCTTCGCCGAGCAAGGCAGCGATGAGGTGGGCGAGCGGGGCGAGGTCGCCGCTCGCTCCGACGCTGCCTTGCGCCGGGATCAGCGGCATGGCATCCTTGTCGAGCAGCGCCTGAAGCGCATCGATGACCAGCGGGCGGACGCCGGAGTAGCCGCGACCGAGGCCGAGCAGCTTCAGCACGATCATCAACCGGACGACGTGACGCGGCAGCATGTCGCCGAGGCCGCAACTATGAGAAAGTATCAGGTTGCGCTGTAGCTCCGCCAGCCGTTCCGGCGGGATGCGGGTATTGGCGAGCAGGCCGAAGCCGGTGTTGATGCCATAGACGGTCTCGCCGCCGGCAACGATCCGCTGGACCGAGGCGGCCGAGGCGCGGATGCGGTCGAGGCTGGCGATGTCGAGCTTGCAGGGTTCGCCCTGCCAAAGCCGGCGGAGCGTGGCGAGGTCGAGGCTTTCCGGGCCGAGCGCGATCATGGCCGCGCGTCTAGGAGATTTGCGCGGCGCGGGCCAGCACCAAGCGAAAGGGCGGCCCCGGCGAACCGGAACCGCCCCTGCTTAACGTTCGAACGATCAGAACTTGATCGCGGCCGTCAGGCGGATGCCGTGATCGGTGTCCGATCCCGCAACCCGCCCATCGTAAGTGAGGCCGAGATCGAGGGCGTTGATGCGGTAGCCGACGCCCCCATTGATCCGGAGTGCGTTGCGGCCGCGGCGGGCACCGCCGATCGTGAACGGATCGCCGCCGATGTCCAACGCCGACGTCACCTCGCCCGTCCGGTCGCCGAACAGATGCTGCCAGGCGATGGTGCCGAGCGGCTGGAGGCCGTTGCCGGCGGCGCTGGCGGAACCGCCGAAGCGGATACCGACTTCGCTCATCGTCGAGTTGAGCCTGGCACGGCCGACGGCCAGTGCGGCATCGCCGCCGGATTCGAGCGTGCCGTCGACCTTCACGCGCTGGTTCGAGAGGCCGACGAACGGTTCGAGCGCGAGGCCGGGCAGGTCGCCCCGGAAGGCGGCTTCCGCATAAAGGGTGCGGGTGCGGCCGTCCTGGTCGGCGCGGGTCGAATCGGTGAAGCCCGGGAACGCGATCGTCCGGTCCGTATCGATGTCGTGCCAGGCGAAGGCCACGCCCGCGCTCAGGCGGATACGATTCGAGCGGAAGGCGAGCTGGGCGCCGAGGGTCGAGCTGTTGACGTCGGCCTTCGAGCCGCGGGCGCCGAGCGAGATGTCGGCGCTGGAGATGCCGCCGCCGGCGACCAGGCTGAAGCCCGCGCCCAGCCACTGGACGCCAGCGAGCATGTCGCGGTGATCGGCGACCGTGTCGCGGCTTCCGGCGCCGGTGTACATGAAGCTGGAGTGGCCCGCCTTGGCGTCGGCCCACAGCGCGAAGCCGTCGGCAGCAACCGCGTCCGCATCGAGCATCGCAATCCTCAGGCGGTCGCCCTGCTGGGCCAGCACCGTCGGGGTCGAGGCATAGATTTCGCCGGACAGCGCATCATAGGCCGTCCGCGCGCCCTCTTCCGACTGGACGAGAATGGCGTCGTACAATGCGCCGGAACCGAGCGATTGCAGCGCATCGGACACCGCGACCTGGTTGGGCGTGATGGCCGCATCGCTGAACTCGATGTCGTTTCGGCGCATCTGCAGGTGCACTTCGTCCGCGCTGTAGACCAAAGTCGGGTCGAGGAAGGCGAGGTCGCTGGTGACGCCCTCGAACGTGCCCGTCACCGTGCCGTCCGCCTCCAGGATTAGATAATCCGTCAGCGGCGAATAGACGCCGGCGCCGGCCAGCACGGAAACCGTGCCGCCGTCGATTGTGATATTGCCGCCGACGCTGGTGAGGTCGCCCGCCGCCGGCGTGATGTCGACTTCATAGGTCGATCCGGCCGCGAAAGTCAGGTTGCCGGCAGCCGACAAATGACCGACGCCGTTGCCCGGAGCGAGCACCGCACCCGAATTGATGACCAGCGAGCCAAGCGTCCCATTGCCCTGAAGGCGGGCACCGTCGAGAACGGTGAAGGCGGCATTGGCGAGCGAGCCGTTGACGGCGAGCGTTCCCTCCGCCGCGGTGACCGCGCCGGCGTAGTCGCCGGTGCCGGTGAGGTCGAGCAGGCCCGTTCCGGCCTTGCGGAATTCGTCGGTAGCCGAGACGGCGCCGTCGGCAAGGATGCCGGCGAACTGGCTGTCGATGTCCTGGTCGACGATGAGCGTGCCGTCGACAATCACCGTGCCGTCGCCGGCCAGGCCGCCGACCGTTTCGGTGAAGCCTGCGAGGTCGAAGGTGCCGGGCATGGCTACCGCGAGCAGGCCGGCATCGGCAATGCGCTCGTCGGCGCCGAGCGCGAGCGTGCCGTCGAGGACCATGGTCGTGCCGGTGTAGGTGTTGGCCGCGCCGAGCGTCACGGTGCCCGTTCCGGCCTTGGCGAGGCCACCGGTTCCGGAGACGATCTGCGTCAGCGTTCCGTCGACGTCCTGGTTGTAAACCAGGCCGCCATTGTTGACGATGTCGCTGCCGGAGATCGACGCGGTGGTTCCTTGCACGACGACGCCGCTTCCGACGGTGGTCGTTCCGGTCCAGCTATTGCCTTCGTTGGTGAGAATGAATCCAGCCTCACCTGTTCCGCCGGTGACGCCGAACTGCAGCGGCTGGCCGGCCGATGCCTCGGTGATCGCGCCGGACAGGGTCGCGATGACGCCGTCGTCCGCTTCGAGGCGGCTGGGATCGGCGGCGGGATCGACCGAGGCCAACAGGATGTCGTTGGCGTAGGTGCCCGACACGCCGAACTGCACGGTCGGGTCGAGCATGGTGATCGCACCGGTGCCGAACGCCTGGGTGTTGAGCGCGCGGACGATGCCGCCGTTGACGATCGTCCCGCCCGAATAGGTGTTGGCGCCCGACAGGATCTGCGTGCCACCGCGCACCTCGATCGAACCGGTCCCGCTGATTACGCCCGAAAGCTCGTCGGACGCGTCGTTGATCGCGAGCTGGGCGCTGCCGAGGATGACGGAGCCGCTTCCGGCCAGCGACAATACTTCGGGACGGCCGAACGTGTCGGTGACGGTCACGTCGAAACGCACCGACGGCGAACCGTCGAACAGGCCCTGGCCGTTGTTGAACGCGTTCAGCGCGGGGATGAGGCTCTGCGGCGAACCGGTCGCAACGATACAGGCGACACTGGCGCTGGCGGCGCATTGCGTGCCTATCAGCGCATCGCCGGAAAGGACATTGTAGAAGGTGTAGTTGTCGTCGCTATTGGTGCGAATGACGCTGCTGATGGTTCCGCTGGCGTCGGTGAAGGCGAAGGTGCCGTTGATATAGTAGCCGGCGGCCTGCCAGCTTAGCGTGGCTGGCACGCCCTCGCTCGTCGAACCGAGGAAGGTTCCGTAGAAGGCGTCGACCTTGTCGACCGTGTTCACCCCGGCGGAAAGCGTGTCCGATACGTCGAGCGTGCCGTCGACCACGACCCGCGAGTTGCCGAGCGAGGCGTTGGCGCCGCTCAGGGCAAGCGTGCCTTCCTGGATCAGCGTGTCGCCGCTGTAGTCCGTGACTCCGGTCAGCGTGACCGTGCCGGTGCCGAGCTTGGTCAGGCTGCCGCTGCCGCTGATCGACTGGGCGACAGTGCCGTCGAAATCCTGGTCGTAAACCAGCGAGGCGTCGTTGACGATCGAGCTGCCGGAGATGGAGGCGGTGGTGCCGACGAGAGCGCCGCCGCTGATCGTCGTGGTGCCCGACCAGTCGCCGGTGCCGTTCAGGGTCAGCGTGCCCGCGCCGACCTTGGTCAGGCCGCCGATCCCCGATTCCAGGGTGAAGGCATAGTTGGTGTCGGTGACGAAATTGTCATGGACATAGGCCGAGGTGTCGCCGGGCTGGTCGTAAAGCCCATTGCCGTTGCCATCGACCATATAGTCGTCTGCGAACAGGCTACGGCCAACGGCGTAGACGTCGTACCAGGCCATGTCGTCGATGTCGCCAGGCTGGCTGCTGACTGAGGAAATCCGATAGTCGGCCGCATTGCCGCCGAATAGGAGGGCCGCCGTTTCGACGCCGCTCAGGGACGGCGCGGTGCCAGTGGTCCAGGTCGGTCCGTCATAAGGCGTCCAGGTGCCCGCCAGCGCCCAGCCGGACTCGACGATGTTGCCGTCGAAGGTCGACGAGCTGCCGTCGGCGCCGACGGTTAGGACGTAATTGCCGAGGTTGATCTCGCCCGCGCCCGACAGCGTGTCGGCGCTTTCATCGGCGGTCAGCGCATGGGTCGAACCTGCGGGAACGTCGAGGCTTTGCGCCTGGGCCGGAGCCGCAATGGCGATGATGGCGGTCGTCGAAAACAGCGCGGCCGCGGCCGGGCGGATGAGTTTGCGCAACATAGATGGTGTCCCTCCAAAGATGAGGATGACCACCTCTGCTCGCGATCGGCACGCGCGATACGCAACTGGCGACTACCCCCGAAACAGCGCGCTCATGGAGGGCGCCGTTGAGCCGGGCAATAGAGATTAAGGGTGAACAAAAATTAAACGAGACGCCTGAGTCTTTCGCGCCACAAAGGGTTGC
>CAMPIY010000032.1 GCA_946886645.1 uncultured Sphingomonas sp. | reverse complement strand
CCGTCGCAAGGCCAAACAGCATCGGCGTCCAGGTTGGAGCTTATGCGAGCCGCAGAGACGCAGAGCTCGGTTGGGACACGCTGGCCGGAACATACGAAGAGCTGCGAGGCGTCACCCATCGCGTCGTCGAGGCCGTGGTCGGCGGCAAGATGGTCTACCGCCTCCAGGCCATGGTCCCCAGCGCCCTTGCGGCGCGCGAGCTATGCGACGACCTTAAGGCTCGCGGAGCGGACTGCTGGGGGCGATTCTGATATCCATCTGCGTCGCGGCGGTTTGTTGCCGGAGCGACCAAAGCGGTGCGCATCTCATGCCCGCAGTACGACAGTGGAAGCAGACGTGTGCCCGGTGACACGGTCACGGGCCAAAAAACTAGCGCAGCGCAAGCGGGTCGATAGCGCGACCGCGATGGCGCACTTCGTAATGCAAATGCGGTCCGGTCGAACGGCCGGTCGAACCGACCAAGCCCAGGACCTGGCCCTTCTGGACCCGTTGTCCGGGCCTGACCATCACTCGGGAAAGGTGGGCAAAGCGCGTCTGTATTCCCGAAGCGTGCTCTACCGACACAAGCAGTCCGTAACCGCCCGACCAGCTCGAAAACGACACGATACCGTCTTGCGGAACGATGACGGGGCTTCCTTCGGCTGCCGCCAGGTCGACGCCGCTGTGCATTCGGCTGCCGCCAGCGAGAGGATCAAAGCGCATGCCGAAGCGGCTGGTAAGTCTGGCCGACGTAAGCGGCATGGCTCGAGCGAAATCCCAGCCTCCCTCAGTAGGGGAGGGCGGGGAGGCGCTGCGGGACACGATCTCGACCGGTGCCCCCAGCCCGTCGCCGGCCTTGCTCACGGAGATTCTCGGCGAACTGGACGTCGTCAAGTCGGCAGGCGGCTCGGTTTCGAGGATCTGCGCCTCGGCAGGGCGCGGAACGACCGACACGGTCAGAAAGAATAGGCAGGGCACAGCGCCAGCCTTGCGAAGGAACAGCGACAGACTCGCGGGCGCAGAGGGCCCGGTCACGTCAAAGCAACCGCAAGCAGGCCGCCGGCGCCGATGGCCAGGCCGTAAGGCAGCTTGGCAAAGTCCGCATTGTCGTCTCGATGGGCCTTAGACTGCCGCGTCAAGCGCCAGAACATGAAGCCGAGCAGCAAGACCAGGCCGGCCAGCGCCACTGAGACAAGCAGCCACAACGCGCGACCGGGTGGAAGCCAGGCGGCCATCGACGCATAGAATTTTGCATCACCCGCGCCCAGCACGCCCATGGCTGTAAGCACCATTCCCACTGTCAATGCGCCAACTACATGGAGCGCGGCCGTGCCGACGCCGGTCCAACCGGAGGTATAAAACATCCAGGCCATACCCAAAGCGAGGTTAATCAGGCAGAGCCAGTTCGGAATCTTTCTCAACCGCAGGTCGGTCCAGCTGCCGATCGCGACTACGACGCCCAAGGCGACCAGGAACAGTGAATCGGTCACCAGTGCGGATCCGATCAGCCCTGCGTCGCAGGTCGCGTTGTTCGACCCTCGATCGTCACCCGCGCTTTCTTCGGCTCAGGGAGCATGATCCTTATCGGGTAGCTGCGCGCTCTTGAACTGGTCGCACGCGTTGAAGGTGCGTTCGCTGCGAAACTGGGGCGCGTCAAAGCAATGCGAATGGGATACGTTTGGCGCGCGACGGTCGACCGGCGCTGCGTGGTCCGGTAAGGGCGAATTTGGGTGGCCGTCGCAGTATCGCGGCGTCCCTCGATCACTACCTCTCTGGCCGAGAGGCGACGCAAACTTGATCCCGGCGCATTTGCGACCAAACTGTTCGGAACCGAGGCGACAGAAGTCGCCCGGGGCTCGTCCGTCACCTGGGCGACCTGCTCGCGCGCTGCTGATAGCTTCTCCGCGACGGCATTCATGACTTCGAGCCTCGCGTTCCGGGAAACCCCATTGCGCTCATAGAAGAGCGCCAGATTTGCCTGGAATCGTTCGTCAGAGGGCGCGAGCGCTATGGCGGTCCGGAAGAACCTCTCGGTGAGATCGTGTCTTCCGATCTGACTATACGCGACCGCGAGCCCATTATGAGCCTCGGCTGCAAGGTGTGGATAGAGCTTCGCGATCATGAAGGAATCGATTGCCTCGCTGGTCCGACCGACCGCCAGCGCAGCCTTTCCCGCTGCCAACTGCTCTTCCCCGAAATTGGCCGCGACGTCGCGCACGAACCCGGAACTGGCAAGGTCCTCCTTGCCACCACCGAACCACGTGCAGCCTGACAGGACAGGCGCGCATAGGAGCGCAAGAGCGGCCAGACGGTAACCCCGACTTTCGAATGCATTCATTTCTCAGCCTCCCGCCATCAAGGGGAATATCTGGCGAACCATGATGATGATCGCCGGCAACATGAGGGTGCCAATCATTGTCGGCAACATGCATGCAACCAACGGTATTGAAATCAGAACCGGAAGGCGGTGTGCTTTCTCTTCAGCCCGCATTTGCCGGCGTTCCCGCATCTCCGCGGCGTAAATTCTGAGCGTTGTTGCAATGCTGGTTCCCAGCTTGTCGGACTGAATGACAAGGGTGGTAAAGGATCTGATCTCATCGACGGCGGACGCATCGGCGAGTTTGCGAAAAGCTTCGTCACGCGATGCGCCGGCACGGAGCTGCAGAACAGTAATCGAAAGCAGCTCGGCAACGAGCGGGTGGGAGCGGACCATCTCCCGCCCAACCCTGTCCATTGCCGCCTCAAGACCGAGCCCGGACTCGACGCAGATCAGCAGCAAGTCAAGGGAATCGGGAAATCCGTTGATGATCGCTTCCTTGCGACGGTCTGCCTTGGCCCGCACGTAAATGTTCGGCAGGTAGAGGCCAAGCAGGGCCAGAATCGATCCAACCAGGTAGACCTTGAGGAACGACGGCGGATCGCCGCCCGACGAATACGCAAGGAGGACGTAACCGAGCGGCAGCGCGAATGTCAGGCCCAGCCTCGCCAACGTGTAAACCCGAGGAGCAGCAGCCGACGTGTAGCCCGCCTGGCGCAACAGCTCGGTGAGCCGCTCACTCTTCGTGTCGGTCAGGTTCAGGCCGGCGGCTTCGATGGCTGCGGCCAGTTTGGCCCATGCCGTGTTCGAGTCTCGCGACCGGAGACTCTGGCCTCGGGTCGCGATCTTGAAATCCATCGCCTGCAACTTGTCCAGCTGCGACCTCGTCGCAATCCGGCGATTGGCAATCGCAAGGACAAGCAGCGAGAGCGCCGCGACCACGCCGAATATGAGCAGCAGGATCAGGCCTCGGAAGGCCGAGTTCTGGGCAGCAAGTTCAATCACGGGTCAAACCTTTATGTCCACCAGCTTGCGGATCCAGAAGACCCCGAGGAAATAGTGCATGATCAACAAGGGAAGGCCGACGACGAAGATGATGTCTTGCGCGACATTGAGGTAGAATTTCGGATTCACCAGGAACATGCCGACGAAGGTCAGCACGGGCAGCACGGTCAGGATCCATCCCGTCATGCGTCCCTCTGAGCTCAGCGCCCGAACCTTTAGATATAAGCTGGCGCGCGCCCGGATGACCCCGGCCAGGTTTTCGATGATCTCGGCCAAGTTCCCGCCGGTTTCGGCCTGGACCGCAAGGGAAACGACGAACATGCGAATGTCTTCAAGGTCCCAGCGCTCGGCCATGGATTCGAGCGCGTCTGTCAAGTCCGCGCCATAGGCAATCTCGTCGGCGACAAGGCCGAACTCGCTGCCAATGGGGTCTTCCATCTCGTTCGTGAGAAGGGTGATCGCGCCGGCGACCGGGTGCCCAGAACGCAGAGCCCGCACGAAAATATCCAAGGCGACGGGAAACTGTTGCTCCATCTTCTTCTTGCGGCGCTGGGCGATCATGTTGATCACGACAATCGGAATGCCGATCGACACGCTGGCCGCCAGTGCAAGGGCGAGCAGGATGACCCCTGCGGTGATCGAAAAGCCAGCAAAGGCCGCAACGAAGAGGAGCCCGATCGTGATGAAGGCCACTCCTCCGGCCATCCACAACAGCAGTTGTCCCAGCGTAAGCGAGATGGCGGACGCGAACAGCGCCCGCTGAAGGCCGAGCATGGCCGATCTCAGCGGAACGGGCAGGTTTTCGTAATCGCTCGGCGCGTTCTTCCGAAGCTGCGCATCGATATCAAGACGATCAGCGCCTTGCTTGATCAGCGAGAGGCGCTTGTTGACGGCGGCGACCTTCGCGCGATTGCGCCAGAGTGCCCCCAGCCCGAGCTGCGAAACGAGGAAAATGGACGCGAATATCGCAACCAGCGCCAAGATGCGAAGGAGCGCCTCACCCATCTCAGCTCAACCTCAACTCGGGCCGGAAGAGCTCGGAAGGGAGGTCATATCCATGGACCGCCGCGTCTGCGAGAAGCTTTGGACGGATGCCCGTCGCCTCGAAATGGCCCATCACTTCCCCGTTTTCTCCTTGCCCCGTAAGGCGATACCGGAAGATCTCCTGCATCGTGATAGTCGGCCCCTCCATGCCGACGATCTCCGCAAGGCTAACGACCTTGCGGCGACCGTCATTGAGCCGAGCGACCTGCACCACGACGTCGATGGCCGAGGCTATTTGGGCGCGCGCGGAAGTTGGCGATATCTCAATCCCGCTCATCCCGATCATCTGTTCCAGGCGGGAGAGTGAATCGCGCGGCGTGTTCGCGTGAACGGTGGTCATGGACCCGTCATGCCCGGTGTTCATCGCCTGCAACATGTCGAAGGCCTCGCCCGCACGAACCTCGCCGACGATGATGCGATCGGGTCGCATGCGAAGAGCGTTCTTGACCAGATCGCGCTGCGAGATCTCGCCACGGCCTTCGATGTTCGACGGCCGGGTCTCGAGCCTGGCCACGTGTTCCTGTTGCAGCTGCAGTTCTGCGGAGTCCTCGATCGTCACGATGCGCTCGCGAGGATCGATGAACGACGACATGGCGTTGAGCAGCGTCGTCTTGCCGGAGCCGGTTCCTCCCGAAATCAGAACATTCTTTCGTGCCCGGACCATGGCCTGCATCACCTGCGCCATGGTGTCGGGAACGCTGCCGAGCTCGATGAGCTTCTCTATGCCTATCCGCTTCTTGGCGAACTTGCGGATCGAGAGCAGGGAGCCATCGATGGCGAGCGGAGCGATGATGGCATTCACGCGGGACCCATCGGCCAATCGTGCGTCCACGAACGGCGAAGACTCGTCGATCCGCCGGCCGACGGCGCTGACGATCTTCTGGATGATGCGCAGGAGATGCTTCTCGTCCTGAAAACGCGTCTGGACCCGCTCGAGGAGGCCGCCGCGCTCGACGAAAACGGTCTGATAGCCATTGACCAGGATGTCGGTGGTCGTCTCGTCCTTGAGCAGCGGTTCGAGCGGGCCCAGACCGAGCAGCTCGTCAAGCACCTCGATCACCAACTCCTCACGCTCGTGAGCGTTGAGCGTCTCCTTACGCTCCTTGAGTATCTCGTGGATGATGTCGCGTATCTCGGTTTCGATCTGCGCGCGGGGCAACTGGTCGAGCGCAGCCAGATTGATCCGGTCGAGCAGCGAACGATGGATCGAAACCTTGATCGACAGATTACGGTCGATCGCGGGAGCGGCGTCCGCCAGATCGGCGGTCGGAGCGGCAGGTATTTCGCCAGGGAGGGGGGCCTTGACCCCCTTGTCCACGTCGGCCTTTACAAACCACGAGGTCATCTCAATCGCACCTCGCGCCGTCGGTCAGGAGCTCGGCAATCGTGTCAATGTCGGTTCCAAACCGGGTCTTGCCGTGGCTTTCACCGATAAGGAGGCCCTGGTCCTGGGCCGCCCGAAGTGCGCTGGGCTCGGAGGCGAGACCCGCAATAACCTGGCAATCGAGCGCATCCGCCACCTCCGTGGTGCCGACGCCGCGGAAAAGCCGGCGTTCGAGCCGGTTAACGACGATCTCGATCCGCGAATTGGCAATGTCGATGCCCCTCAACAGGCGCAGACGCCGCTTGGCTTGGCGCAAGCCCGAAATCGACGTGTCGGTCAGCAGAACTATCCGGTCGGCGGAATTCACGATCGAGAGCGACCAGTCGGTCCAAGCTGCAGGCAGATCCACTAGGACGATATCATAGATGGATCTTACCATGCGAAGCGTCGCCAGGAGATGGTCAACGTTGATGGTGTCGATTTTGGCGATGTCCCCGGGAGCGGCAATTATGTCAAAACCGTGGGAAGTCTCGATTATGGCGCTCCGGACAAGTTCCTGATCCAGCCGCGACCCCGCTTCGAGCAGGGCCTCGACGGTAACCTGCGGTTCGATACCGAGATAGGAGGCGACGTCGCCGCCCTGAATGTCAAGATCGACCACGCAGACCTTCTTGGTTCCCGCGTTACGCCTGGCGATTGCCTCGCCGAGGTGCGTGAGCAACGACGTGGCCCCGCAGCCACCCGAAGCCCTTATCACGGTGGCCAACTTGCCGAGGTTGGCCCCAGGCAGCCGCTCCGCCTCGCGGGAAAGGGCGTCGAGAACCTGCGCGGAGAGGTCGTGTGCGACGAACGGCAGCTCCGCCACATCGGATATTCCCTGGCGGATAAGAGCGCGCGTCAGGGAAACGTCTGCCTGCCGTAGCGCGGCGATGATCGTAACAGAGGGATGGACCGCGCGGACCTGCGCGAAGCGGCGCAGGGACGCCTCGCTGGCCGCATCGACCTCGAGCACCAGAAGCCTGGCTCGAGCGACCAACTCATCGGGCAACGGCGCGTCGGCCGGCAGGCCAAGCATGGCAGCGCCCTCCAGGCCGCGCAGTGTCTTGGCCCCGTGGAGATCCTCGATGTACGATTCAGCAGCGACAATCAGGGATTGGCCGGAAAAACTCGCGGTCATGTGCTCTCGTAGCTCTGAAGGAGAATGAAAGTTTCCCATGTATTTCCCACTCAATAGGCGACGGCGCCGTCCCCGTCTTCCAAAGTTTGAGAGTAGCTGAACCCTGGGAGGGGTATTCGTCCACCCAGCAAAAGGAGGGTTCTCATTCCGGGACGATCCACACTTACCGTTACGGTCGGGGCTACGTCTGCCAGATCATCGCCATCATCGCCCTTGGCGGGGTCGCCGGCGTAGCCGATCCCCGACCCGCTATAGCTTATCCGCACTTCATCATCGGCAAGGCCATGTTCGACGACGCGCATGCGCGCGACGATGCGTGAAAACCTATCGGTTGCGTCCGCGCTCGGCGTCCCCAGGTTCGAAGGGCACGATCCGGATCCCGCCGCCGTGGGCGTACAGGTGCAATTGACGTCCGCGGCAGCTGACGCACGGGTGCACGTTATGGTGCCGAGAGCCTCGGCACAGATGGTGGTACCGGGATCGATCGGACCCGAGGTCGGATTGCCGGAGGAGTCGACCCCTGGGCACTCGACGCCCGAGGTGGTGAAATCCCACGAATCGAGCCCGGTCGGCACCACGCCGGTGACCACCGCGGTGCGCGTCCCCATTTGGACCGCCTTTTCAAGGCGATTGACGGCCCACATGTAGCGGCCCCCGTCGATGATGCCGAAGAACAGCAGCAGCGCGGCTGGAAGAACGAGGGCAAACTCTGCCGCCGTGGTGCCCTGCTCCTCGCTCAGGAATTTCCGCCGGAGCCTCACAGTCCGATCCCCGGCGAGATGGAGTGGGCGGACAACTGAGCCCCGGGGTCTACGATCCCGAGCGCGTTGAACATCGAAGGGTACGGAACACCCCTTGTCGACACCACCACGACCGGGCCGCCGGCGCCGTCGAAGTCGGCTGCGTAAGCGGCGTAGAACCCCGTGGTGACATAGGCTCCGCAGTTGGGATGGACTTCGACGTGAGCATTCGTCCATCCGGGCACCTTGGGACGGGCATTGGCGTCCGCGACCTGCCCGGTCCGGGTCATCAATCGAATGTTGTCCTCGGTCTGTGTGTCCATTACCTCCGTGCCGCCGTCGCACAACTCGGTGATGGGAAGTCGGGCGGCATATCGTGCGCCGTCCCTTACAGCCTCAGTCAGCTTGTGCTGCGTCCAGACGAAATGGCCCGCTTCCATGCCGCCGAACAGGAGTATGAGGAGCATCGGCAGGACCAGCGCGAATTCGACCGACGCCGACCCTTGAGGGCAGAGAAGGGAATGACGCAAGGTCATCGCAAGAGGACTGCCTTCTTGCGGCTGTAATTCTGGAACGCCGACCTGTCGCCCGCCAGCCGGGCGGGCCCGACGATCTCGGTGGTGAACTCCTTGTTCGGCCCGCTGATGTTGGCCGGCTTAATGAGAAAAAGATCGACCCAGCGCAGGATCCGCACCGGCTGGCTCCCGTGTAACCCGGTGCAGTCGACCGCGGCAACGGTCAGCAGGCGGCGGTCCTTTTGCGTATCGCTGCTGGGGACCGCCGTTCCGAAGACCGGCTGGGGATAGCTGCACCTGCGCTGCCCGGAGACGTTGAACTCCTCCGGCTTCATACGATTTGCCGGGTCCTTCAATTCCCATTTGTAGACGTCGTAGCGAGTGACGTCGCTCATGCTCGCCTTGCCAAAGGCGCCGGCCGTCGGAATTTCATAGCTCGCATTGGAGGCATTCCTCTGCGCGAAATATTCGTTCCGGCCCCACACCCCATCTCCAATCACGTTGCAGCCGCCCGACGTCATGCAGCTATCCTCGGGGAGACTCTTGACTTGCGGTGTTTCCACCCAATTCGCGTTTCCAGTAGGATTGTAGCTTGAGCAAGGCTGGTTTCCGGGGGGCGTGAGCGCAAAATCCTTTCGGACATTGGCTGCCGGGCATTTGTTTCCCGTGGCCGGGTCGCACGAATTCTTGTTCACGCTGCCCGAGTAGTAATCCAGGCGCGAGTTGAGTGCGTCGGCTTCCGGATCGCGAACCCCTGTCCGGCTCTCGATAACCTCGCCGGTGCAGCCCTGGAAGTCGGCATTAAGGCCCAAAGTGTGGTTCGGATTACCTCCGCCGCTGGTTCCGTAGTCGATGTCGAGGAAACCGAAGTTGCCCGGCGCCCAGGGATCGGCCTGGTTGGCGTTCATGTGCAGCTTGAGCGCCTTGCCAATGTCGCTCGTGCGCGGAAAGTTGACGTCAGCATTACCGGACCCGTCATTGGGAACGCAGAACATCATCGGCGGGACATTGCAGGTTGCGGCCTGCATCGTCGCCATGGCCCGTCCGCGCGCGAGATCGCCGCGAAGGGCGGCCATAACAGGCGTCAGGGCGTAGATCAGGCCGCGGTTTTCAACCGTAACCTCGACCACCCTTGCATCTTCCGGCACGTCGGTCTGACCGATCGGCGCGTCGCCCGAATAGCCTTCGTAATAGACGAAGGTCAGTCCCC
Organism: uncultured Sphingomonas sp.; assembly: GCA_946886645.1. The sequence goes on along the minus strand of CAMPIY010000032.1, from coordinate 2,091 downwards.
CCAATCCCTCCACAGGCTGCGAAGGTATTGCGCGCCCGATCGGGTCATTCGAAAAGCGCGTCTGGTTGCCGAGTGCATCGGCGGCCGCAATCTGCGAATTGTCGATGGCCGCCGAACTGCCGTCGAGCTGGGTGGCCGCGGCCAGGGCTGCCTGGTCGGCGGCGTTCTGCAGTTCGGTGTCCAGCCCCATCATGCGCCCATAATCGAACGCGACTCCGGTCATCACGACCAGAGGAAGGATTGCAATCGCGTATAGCGAGGAAATGGCCCCGCCGTCTTCAGCTCCGAAGCGGAGGAGAAATTGACGCAACACGATCGATTTCCTCCCCTCCTTTACTCGCCGCCGGAAGTGGACGTATCGACGCTTTCCGGCTGCTTGACCCGGTCATTACGATAGCGTTCGATAGCCTGCGCTGCATGCTCGGCGCTGGTCGGCGGATTGAGGTCCTCGTAGTAGGGTGCAGGGTTCACCACCTGCGCCATCATGGTCTGGCGATTGGCTTCGCCGAACGGCGAGGGCGCTGGAGTGCTGACCAAGTCCTCTTTGCATGCCTGGAGCATGGTTAAGGCCACCGCCGCGGCGACAAACTTCAGCTCAGTACGCATAGCCATCCAGCTCCTCTTCGCTTGCCGGCAACTCGTTCCCTGCGGCCGCATCCGATTGCCCGATCGTTCCCCCAACGACCGGCAGCGCGCCGGGCTGGGGCGGCAGGGCCAGCGGCTTGTAGCCGTCGCCACTGATCAGGACGTCGATCGGCTCGGGATCGGCGATCCGGTCGGTCGGCAGGCGAACCTGCTCGGGCCGAAGGGGGGCGACGAGCCGCGGCGTGACGATGATCAGCAACTCGGTCTCGCCCTTCTGGAAACTCGAGGAGCGGAACAGCGAACCGACGATCGGGATCGATCCGAGGATCGGCAACTGCCGCACGGTCGTCTGTAAATCGCGCCGCAAGAGCCCGGCAATGGCGAAACTTTCGCCGTCGCGCAGCTCGACCGTGGTGCTCGCCCGCCGGGTCTGCAGCCCGGGAACGACGAGCCCGTTGATGGTGATCGACGCGGAGGGATCGATCGAGCTCACTTCCGGCTCAACGATCATGCTGATGACCCCGTCTCCGAGCACGGTCGGGGTGAAACCGAGCCCCACGCCGAACGGCTTGAACTCGACGGTGATGGCGTTGCCTCCCGCGCCATTGCTGCCGCTCTGCACCACGGGAATCGGGAACTCGCCGCCGGCGAGGAAAGAGGCCCGCTCACCCGACAGGGCGACAAGCGTCGGCTCAGCCAGGGTCTTGGCCAGCCCCTTGCGCTCGAGCACGTCGAGCGTGGCATCTATGTTGAGCGTGCCGATCGAGAAGACCTTGCTGAAGATGCCGAAGGCATCCGAGATCGCGCCTAACTGCAGGCCATTCTCGCTGTCGAGGCTGGCGCCCTCACCCACCGCCGCATTGAACGTGCCGCCGTCGGAGAACCCGAAGCCGCTTACACCCAGCCGTTCGCCGATCTGCCGGTTGACCTCGGCGAAGCGAACCTCGAGCATGACCTGCTGGCTGCTGCCGACGGAGATCAAGTTGATCACCCTTTCGCCGGCATAGGCGGCGGCGATCTGCGCCGCTCGCGATGCCGCGCCGGGATCGTTGACCACCCCGGTCAGGAGCAGGTTGCCAGCCGAAATGCGCGCGTCGATCGGCTGGCCAGGAACGAGCTCGATGAGCTGCGTGCGCAGCCCCTCCACATCCGGCCCGACCTCGATGTCCATCACCGCGATAACGCGGTTGGCGCGGTCGTAAAGGGTGAGGCTGGTGGTGCCGAAGGCCTTGCCGAGCACGTAGATCGAGCGTTCGGAAATCGGCAGGACGTCGGCGATTTCCTCGTTGCCGACCATCGCCCGGGCGATCGGCCGGTCGGCCGAGACAACCTGGCTCTTGTTCAGCGGCACTTCGAGCGAACCCGCGTGAAGGCCCTCTTCCTGCGCCATGACCGGACTGCCGACGACAGTGGAAGTACCCGCGAGCGCGAGCGCCGCCAGCGTGACGAATGCGGATTTCATCGTAGGCCCCCTCCCATCGGACCCACCTGGTAGTTCGTCGGCTC